>NZ_JBFUAW010000015.1:0-75380 GCF_056406095.1 Caulobacter sp. P1_D6
GGCGAGGTCTTGGTCTTCACCCAGGCGTCGAAGTCGGCCTGGCTGACGACATGGATCTCGATGGGCATGTTCGAGTGGTCGACGCCGCAGAGTTCCGAGCACTGGGGCGAGGTCTTGGTCTTCACCCAGGCGTCGAAGTCGGCCTGGCTGACGACATGGATCTCGATGGGCATGTTCGAGTGGTCGACGCCGCAGAGTTCCGAGCACTGGCCGTAATAGACGCCGATCTTGTCGGCCTTGAACCAGGTTTCGTTCAGGCGGCCCGGGATGGCGTCGGTCTTCAGACCGAAGGCCGGCAGGGCGAAGGCGTGGATCACGTCGGCGCCGGTGACCTGCACGCGAATGACTTGATTGACCGGGACGACCATCGGCTTGTCGGCGGCCAGCAGGTACGGCACGCCCTTGGCGACGGCCTCTTCCTTCTTCAGCGGCACCGAGGTGATCTCGCTGATCTTCTGGTCGGGATACTCATAGCCCCAGTACCACTGGTAGCCGGTGGCCTTCACCGTCAGGTACGGCTTGGGCATGTCGTTGTAGGCGAACAGCAGCCGGAACGAGAAGATGGCGATGATCATCAGGATCAGCACCGGACCGATCGTCCAGATGATCTCGACGGTGGTGTTGTGGCTGAACTTGGCCGGGACCGGGTTGGCCTTGGCGTTGTAGCGCACGACGATCCAGATGATCAGGCCCAGCACCAGCAGGGTGATCAGCGTGATGATCGGCATCAGGACGACGTTGTGGAACCAGATCGCTTCATACTTCAGCGGCGAGGCCGCCTGCTGAAGATCGATCGCGCCCGGGGTCGGCTGACCCAGCAACTCGGCGCCCTTGGCGAGGGCTTGCCCCGCGAACACGCCCGAAAGGGCCATCGTCGTGGCGGCGATGGCGGCTACGCCCATCAACTTCCGCCGCATCCCCTGAATTTGCGCCTTCATATCCCTCACGGCCCGTTTCGGCGGCGATTTGGCGTCGCGATCAACCCACGCCGCGCCGACATGCACAATACGACCAGCGACACGGGGCTTAGGCAATCGACTTCGTCAGGCGACGTGGAATCGAAGGCCGGCCCCGGCGTCTCTGGCCGGTCGCTGGCGTGCATACGCGCTCCAATCCCCGTTGCCAAGCACCAGAGGCGTTCCCCGGAACGCCTTGCGTGGAGCCAGGGCGCCCCACCTGCGAACAGCTCTCAACAAGGGCCGTTTCAGCGCGCTTTCGTTACGTAGCATTACTAACATGTAATGACAGCTACCTTGCATCAGACACTACCTTGCGTCACAAGGGTGCTCAGCAACGGGAACGCAACGCCGTGACGGAAGCCATTGAAGTTCAACTGAAGAAAGGCGTGCTGGCGCTGTGCGTGCTGGCCCTGCTGTCGCGCGCCGACAGCTACGCCTACGAAATCGCCAGCAAGCTCGCCAAGGATATCGATATGGGGGAAGGGACGATCTACCCGCTCATGCGCCGCATGCAGTCGGACGGCCAGGTCGAGACCTATCTGGTGGAATCCCAGAGCGGCCCGCCGCGCAAGTACTACCGCCTGACCGAGGCCGGTCGGGCCAGCTTCACGGCCCAGAAGGCCGAATGGGCGGCCTTCACCTCGGCCGTGGAAAACATCCTGGGAGCCGCCGCATGACGCGCGCCGAATTCCTCATCCGCCTCAAGCGCGGCCTGGCCGGCATGCCCGCCGCGCAGATCGCCGACATCGTCGCCGACTACGAGGCCCACTTCAACGATGCCCAGGAAGCCGGGCGCAGCGAGAGCGAAGTGGCCGCCGCCCTGGGCGACCCCGAGCGCCTGGCCCGCGAACAGCGCGCCGAGCAGGGGGTCAAGCGCTGGGAGGAGACCAAGAACCCGTCGGCCGCCGCCGGCGCGATCTTCGCCATCGTCGGCCTGGGCGCGATCGACATCCTGTTCCTGCTGCCCCTGCTGATGGGCGTGCTGGGGACGCTGTTCGCTCTCTTCATGGCCGCCATCGTCATGTTCGTGGCCGGGGGCGCGGTGACCACCGCGGGACCATTCGCCGGACTGCCCGGCGGTCCGGCC
The DNA here is from genome assembly GCF_056406095.1 of Caulobacter sp. P1_D6. NCBI lineage: Bacteria > Pseudomonadati > Pseudomonadota > Alphaproteobacteria > Caulobacterales > Caulobacteraceae > Caulobacter > Caulobacter sp. P1_D6. Next base: position 2,047 of record NZ_JBFUAW010000015.1, read on the forward strand.
GTGGCCTTCCTGATGGGCATCGGCTTCATGGCCGCCGCCACCGCCATGGCCGCCGTCACCACCCTGCTGACCATCTGGCTGGTCAACGGCCTGGTCTGGTTCGGGCGTCTTCACTACCGGCTGCTGAAGCCGGCCATCGAAACCCAGGTCTGAGGGGACCGTCATGATCCGCAACCTGACCATCGTCGCCGTCGCCAGCTTCGTGCTCGCCCTCGGCTGCTTCGCGGGCGCCTTCGCGCTGGGCGGCCGCGATATCGCCAAGCACGGCTGGAACTTCCCGGCCGACTGGAACATCGAAGTCAACGACGGCGATGACCATGTCCGCATCGGCCGCGGCTCGCACGACGACGGCGACAACGGCGAGACCACGACCGCCCAGATCGCTTGGAGCGGTTCGGACGCCCTGCAGATCGACGTGCCGGCCGAGGTGATCTTCACCCAGGCCGCCGCCGGGGCCGGGGCCAGCGTCAAGGTGGTCGGGCCCAAGGACCTGGTCGACCGCGTGACCATGGAGAACGGCCGCCTCACCCTGCGCGACGGCGACGGTTCGATCTCCTTCCATACCCGACGCGACAACGACCAGCTCTCGATCGAGATCGTCGCGCCCGGCGTTCGGAGCTTCACCCTGAACGGCAGCGGCGACCTTTATCTGAAGGCCTATGACCAGCCGGACCTGGTGCTGGAGATCAACGGCAGCGGCAAGGTCGAGGCCCAGGGCAAGGCCAGGAAGGTCGAGCTGCAGGTCGCGGGCTCCGGCGAAGCCGACCTGCGCGGCCTCGACACCGGCGACGCCAGGATCAACCTGGCGGGCAGCGGCGAGGCGCATGTCGCCCCGCACGGCGCGACCGAGGTCGACGTGGCCGGCAGCGGCGACGTCTATCTGACCAGCAAGCCGACCGTCCTCAGCTCGAACGTCGCCGGCTCCGGCGAGGTCCACCAGGACTGGTAGGGCAACGAGGGGGACACACACTCACACCACGGTCTCGGCCGGATTCCCACAGGCCTTGCCGTGAGTGTGCGTCCCCACCTCCATTCACCTCCCGGCGTCGAATCGTCGCCGGGGTGATGACGAAGGCGGATGAAACGCTTACCTGTGACCCCATGACCGCTCTCATGACCGCCCCCTCCCTGCTCGCCGCCGCCGGCGTCGATCCCGAGCGCGCCCGCGCCATCCTCGGCGAGGCCCTGGCCGGAGCCGACGACGGGGAGCTGTTCGTCGAACGCTCCGAGAGCGAGGCCTTCGTGTTCGACGACGGCCGCCTGAAGAGCGCCTCCTACGATTCGGGCGAAGGTTTCGGCCTGCGCGTGGTGGCCGGCGAGACCGCCGGCTACGCCCACTCCGCCGAAATCTCGGAAGCCGCCATCGGCCGCGCCGCCGATTCGGCCAAGCTGGCCCGCCGCGGCTACGCCGGGGTCAGCGCCGAGGCCCCGCGCGCCACCAACGAAAAACTCTACGGCGAGGACGACCCGGTTTCGTCCCCCGCCTTCTCCGACAAGGTTTCGCTCCTCCAGGAGATCGACGCCTTCGCTCGGGCCCGCGACCCGCGCGTGGTCCAGGTGATGGCCTCGATGGCCGGCGAGCGCCGCGTGGTCGAGATCCTGCGCGCCGACGGCCGTCTGCTGCGCGACGTGCGGCCGCTGGTCCGCGTCAACGTCCAGGTCACGGTCGAGAAGGACGGCAAGCGCGAGGCCGGTTCGTCCGGGGCCGGCGGCCGCGCCGGCTTCTCGGCCTGGATCAGCCCCGACAAGTGGCAGGCCCAGGTGGACGAAGCCCTGCGCATGGCCCTGGTCAATCTCGACGCCGTGGCCTGCCCGGCCGGCGAGATGGACGTGGTGCTGGGCCCGGGCTGGAACGGCGTGCTGCTGCACGAGGCCGTCGGCCACGGCCTGGAAGGCGACTTCAACCGCAAGGGCATCAGCGCCTTCTCCGGCCGCATCGGCGAGCGGGTCGCGGCCAAGGGCGTGACCGTGTTCGACGACGGGGCGATCCCCGGCCGTCGCGGCTCGCTGACCATCGACGACGAGGGCACTCCCACCGAGCGCACCGTGCTGATCGAGGACGGCGTCCTGGTCGGCTACATGCACGACCGCATGTCGGCGCGCCTGATGGGCATGGCCCCGACCGGCAACGGCCGCCGCCAGTCCTACGCCCACATGCCCATGCCGCGCATGACCAACACCGGCATGCTGGCGGGCAACGACGACCCGGCCGAGATGATCGCCTCGATGAAGCGCGGCCTCTACTGCGCCAATTTCGGCGGCGGCCAGGTCGACATCACCAACGGCAAGTTCGTCTTCCAGTGCACCGAGGCCTACCTGGTCGAGGACGGCAAGATCACCGCTCCGGTCAAGGGCGCGACCCTGATCGGCGACGGCCCCAGCGCCCTGACCCGCGTGACGATGATCGGCAACGACTTCGACTTCGACCCCGGCATCGGCGTCTGCGGCAAGTCGGGCCAGGGCGTGCCGGTGGGCGTGGGCCAGCCCTCGCTGAAGATCACCGGCCTGACCGTCGGCGGCACGGCGGTATAGCCGCAAGCCTTTGTGAAACCTGATGTTTCCGCCAACCGTCAAGGTGATTGGCGGAAACATTTCACAAATGTAACCTACCTTTCGGTTTTGTAACTGGTTCTAGCGCAGCTGGACCGACAGGTTCGCGGCCACAAAGCGGGGGCGCTTTGGGGGATCCGCGTAATGAGTCTTGCTTCCGTCATCTTCGCTCTTGGACTGGCCGCGCCAGAGGCCCAGGCGGCCACGCCCGCCGCCGCGCCCGAGACGCCCGCCGCGACGGCGGCGACCGAGGCCCAGCGCGGCGTGATCAGCTATCCGCCCAGCTTCTTCGCCGAGCAGCGCCCCAGCACCGCCCTGGACATGATCGCCCGCCTGCCCGGCTTCCGGCTGGACGGCGGCGACAGCGCCCGCGGCTTCGCCGGCACGGCCGGCAACGTGCTGATCAACGGCGAGCGCCCCACCACCAAGAGCGAGAATCTCGAAGGCATCCTCAAGCGCATCTCGGCCTCGGCCGTCGAGCGCGTGGAGCTGATCCGCGGCGGCGCCCCGGGCATCGACATGCAGGGCCAGACGATCCTGGCCAATGTGGTGATCAAGTCGACCGTGCAGGTCGAGAAGGTCGCCAATATCCAGACCTATCTCTATCCGGATGGCTTCTTCGGCCCGCTGCTGGAGTTCCAGGCCTCGCGCCGCGAGGGGGTCAACGAAATCGAGGGCTCGCTGCTGGCCACGATCGACCGCACCGACCAGACCTTCGACGGCGGGTCGCGGGTGACCAGCTTCCCCGACGGCCGCCCGACCATCAAGGAAGCCCTGAAGGGCTACGACGAGATCCAGAACTACGTCGCCCGGGGCGCCATCCAGCGCGCCGCGCCGGGCGGCAAGATCCGGGTCAACGCCAAGATCGAGTACTTCTCGTTCGACCGCGACGTCGTCTACACCCAGTACCAGCCCGGCCCCGGCCGCCAGGACAGCGGCGAGACCGACGAGAACTGGACCGGCGAGTTCGGCGCCCGCTACGACCGCAAGCTTTCGCCCCGCACCGACCTGCAGCTGGTGTTCCTGCAGAACCTGGGCGACGAAACCTACGGCTCGACCTTCGTGAAGCCCGGCAGCGACGAGGACTATTACGAGCGCGACAAGACCGGCGAGAGCATCCTGCGCGCCGAGGTCAAGCAGCGCCGCTCCGCCGCCCTGTCACTCGAAGGCAGCGTCGAGGGCGCCTATAACTTCCTGGACGGCGACGTCCGCTACCGGGCCAACGCCGACACCACCCGCACCCAGGCCAAGGTCGAGGAGCTGCGCGGCGAAGCGGCCGGCAAGGCCGTGTGGCGGGCCACCCCGAAGCTGACCGTCGAGGCCGGCGCCCGGATGGAGGTGTCGCGCATCACCCAGAGCGGCGACACCGACCTGGAGCGCAGCTTCTTCTATCCCAAGCCCCGAGTGCTGGTGACTTGGAGCCCCAACAGCGTCGACCAGCTGCGGGTGCGGGTCGAGCGCGAGGTCGGGCAGCTGGACTTCGGCGACTTCATCGCCTCGGCCGACCTGGCGGCCGGCAGCCAGGACGGGGCCGACGCCAATCTGGAGCCCCAGCGCTCGTGGGTGGGCGAAGTGGCGTGGGAGCGGCGGTTCTGGGGGGCGGGCTCGATCTCGGCCACCCTGACCCACTCGGAAATCTCCGACGTCGTCGACTACAAGCCCCTGCCCGACGGCGGCGACGCGCCCAGCAACATCGGCGACGGCCGCTCCGACCAGTTCGTGATCGCCATGACCCTGCCGACCCAGAAGCTCGGGATTTCCGGCGGCCAGCTGAAGACGCGCTTTTCCTGGTTCGACAGCGAGGTCACCGACCCGGTCACTTTCGAGAAGCGCCGCATCACCAACGCCACGCCGTTCGTCTGCAACGTCAGCTTCACGCGCGACATGCCCGGCGGCAAATGGAGCTGGGGCGTCTCGACCAATTGCGCGAACGAATACAGCCGCTTCCGCTTCAACGAGGTCCGCACCCAGCGCGCCGAGCAGTATTACGAGGGCTTCGTCGAGTGGAAGCCCCGCTCGGACCTGACCGTGCGCACCACCCTGTCGAACTGGGCCTCGCGCAACATCACGCGCGAGCGGACGATCTACAAAGGCTCGCGCGCCGACAACGTGGTCGACAAGATCGAGTACCGCTCGCTGCCGTTCGAGCCCTACCTGTTCATCCAGGTCCGCAAGCGGCTGGGCTAGCAAGCGGAGCCACAATTATGCCCTCAGGTAGAGCTTGGCTGATCTGGTCGCCCTGGGGGAACTCTCATGAGATACGATCGCGTCGCCTTGATCGCCGTGGGCTGCATGATGTTGACGGCGGCGACCGAGCCCCCGCTGCTGAAGAACGGCGATTTCGAACAGGGGGAAGCCGGCCAGGCGCCGCCGGGCTGGAAACTCCCGGCGGGCGTGAGCACAGCGGGCTACCGGGTGGCGTTGCGCTCCGATCAGCCCCATGACGGCCGGTCGTCCGCGCGGCTCTGGCGCGAGGCGGACGCGCCGGACGGATCCGGCGCCTTCGGAACGCTGTTGCAGCACTTGGACGTCGCCGCCCTGCGCGGCCACCGCTTCCGCTACAGCGCCGCGGTGCGGGTCGAGCCCGGCAGCGGCCCGGTCGGGCTGTGGGCGCGGGTGGACAGCGCCGACGGCAAGCCGACCTTCTTCGACAACATGATGGACCGCCCGATCCGAAGCGCCGATTGGAGCACCAGCGTCATCGAGGGCTATGTGGCGCCCGACGCCAAGGACCTGGTGATCGGGCTGCTGCTGAACGGTGGCGGCGCGGCTTGGATCGATACGGCCAAACTCGAGGATCTCGGCGCCGTCGATCCCGTCCCGACAGGCGAAGCCAAGGCCTATCTCGATCACGCCCTCGATCTGCTCCAGGCCCGGCACATCAACACCGCCAAGGCCGACTGGCCCCGGCTGAGGGCGGAGGCCTACGCCAAGGCGGCCGGAGCCACGACCCCGCGCGAGACCTATCCGGCCATAAGGGCGACGATTTCGGCGCTGGGCGAACGGCACACCTTCCTGCGCCCTCCGACCCCATCGAGGCCGGCGAGGCCGTCGGGCGCCGCGCCGCGCAGCCACGCCCTGCCCGTTGGCCGCATGACCGGCCACGTCGCCAACCTCGCCCTGCCCGGCCTGCATCGCGACCTCACCGACCCCAGCGACACCGGCGCGGCCTATCGGGACGCGATCCAGGCGTTCCTGAAGACGGCGGACGCCGCCGAGGTCTGCGGCTGGATGATCGATCTGCGCGAGCACACGGGCGGCGACATGTGGCCCGGCGTGCGGGGCCTGGCGCCCTTGCTCGGACCCGGCTCGCACGGCGCGTTCGTTGACGCCGGAGGCGCCAAGCCCTGGCCGACGGGGGCGGCTATGTCCAAGGAGGTCCTGAGAAAGCCCGACGCGCCGGTGGCCGTGCTGCTGGGGCCGAAGACCGGCAGCTCCGGCGAGATGACGGCCATCGCCTTCGTCGGCCGCCCCGCGACGCGGTCGTTCGGCCAGCCGACCGCCGGGTTCACGACCGCCAACAGTACGGTGGTGCTGTCCGACGGCGCGGTGCTGGCCCTGACGTCCGCCTATGTCGAGGATCGCCTGGGGCGGCGCTACGACGGCCCGATGACGCCCGACGAGGCGACGGCGCCGGACGCGGCGGAAGCGGTCGCGCTGGCGTGGCTGGACAAGCAGGGCTGCGCGGCGCGCTGAGCCGCTACTTGTTGACGATCTTGATGATCCGCTTGGACGACGGGCGGCCCGACAGACCCTTGCCCGGGGCGTAGATGACCGTCAGGTCGCCGCCCTTCAGGCTGGCGCCGGGCTTGTGGCCCTCGGCCAGCAGCACGCGGGTCACGCGGGTCAGCAGGCTGCGGTCGCCGTCGCGGGCCATGCGCTCGAAGGCCTCGGCGGTGACGGTGGCGGTGTCGGCGACCAGCACCGAGGTGCCGGGCGTGGCGTCGTCGATCGTCTCGAACGAGATCCGGTGCTGGGCCGCGCGGCTGGCGCGGGCGCTGGCCTGGACCAGGCGCTGGAACAGGACGTTGACCGAGATGAATGGCGGCGGCTGGATCGAGCTGGCCTTGCCCATCAGGGCGGCGGCGTCGCCGCCCGGCCGCTCGCGGGTGAACAGGGTCATGCCGCCCAGCTTGCTGGCCCGCAGCACAGGCTCGCCCAGTTCGTTCTTGTAGATCGTGTCGCCGCGCGGCGCCGGCTGGGACGACAGCACCCAGATCTCGGAGCTGTTCTCGAACTTCATCAGCGGCTGGGGCGCGGCCCGGTCCAGGATGAAGGCGTCACCGGTTTCGGACACGTAGCGGGCGATCGGCGGAGCCGGCGCCTTGCGCGTTTCGCCGTGATTCTTGGAGAAGGCGTCGCGCAGGCTGAAGCCCGATTGCGCGTGCGCCGCGCCGGCGGTGGCCGCGAGGGCGAACGCCAGCAGGATCGCCCAGCGTCCTGGCCCCGCCGTCACCGCCGATTGACTCTTCATACCCAGGGTCATGCCCCGCGAGTGGGGCGAATCTTGGACGCAGAAGACCTTGTTACCGCCACGCAATTTCCCGGAGGACGTCATGAAATGCTTGGAAGAGTTTCCCCGCCGGTCGGAATCTTCAAACCGTCGGGGAGTCTTCGTCAAGCCGTCATGTCTTTATTGCGACGGCCTGTGACCTTTAGGCCGCCATGTACTGACCGCCGTTGATCGTCAGGGTGGCGCCGGTCACGAAGCCGGCCCGCTCGCCGGCCAGGAACGAGACCATGTCGGCGATCTCCTCGCCCTTGCCCAGCCGGCCGACCGGGATGCCGGCGATGATTCCTGCCAGGACGTTCTCGGGCACGGCGGCGACCATTTCGGTGTCGATATAGCCCGGGCAGATGACGTTGACCGTGACGCCCTTCTTGGCGTTCTCGAGCGCCAGGGCCTTGGTGAAGCCGATCAGCCCGGCCTTGGCGGCCGAGTAGTTGGTCTGGCCCATCTGGCCCTTCTGGCCGTTGATCGAGCTGATGTTGATGATCCGGCCCCAGTTGCGCTCGCGCATGCCCTCGATGACCGGGCGGGTCATGTTGAAGGCCGAGTCCATGTTCACGCGGATGACCTCGGACCACTGATCATAGGTCATCTTGTGCAGCATGCCGTCGCGCGTGATGCCGGCGTTGTTGACCAGAACCTCGATGGGCCCGAGCTCGGCCTCGACCTTCTTGACGGCGGCGGCGCAGTCGTCGAACGAGCCGACATTGCCCTTGACCACCATCACGCCCAGCTTCTCGGCGCAGGCCGCGGCGGCCTCTTCATTGCCGGAATAGCCGGCCGCCACCTTCATTCCGTCGGCTACGAGCCGCTCGCAGATCGCACGACCGATGCCCCGGGTGCCGCCGGTCACGAACGCAACTCTCGCCATGTCTATCTCCCGCTAACGTCTCTTATGGTTGCGCGCGAGTGGCGCGTGGGAGCAAGCCCCCACGCGCGCCGTCATGAAAATTTGCTCGAAACGCCCAATCCAAACAAACGGTTGTCAGACCGCCTCGACACACATCGCCACGCCCATGCCGCCGCCGATGCACAACGTGGCCAGGCCCTTCTTGGCTCCCGAGCGCTTCATCTCGTGGACCAGGGTGGTCAGGATACGCGCGCCCGAGGCGCCGATCGGGTGGCCGATGGCGATGGCCCCGCCGTTGACATTGACCTTGGCCGGGTCGAGGCCCAGCTCGCTGACCACGCACAGCGACTGGGCGGCGAAGGCCTCGTTGCTCTCGACCAGGTCCAGGTCCGAGACCTTCCAGCCGGCCTTCTCCAGGGCTTTCTTGGAGGCGGGGATCGGGCCGGTGCCCATGATCTCGGGCGCGACGCCGGCGTTGGCCCACGAGGCGATGCGGGCCAGCGGGGTCAGGCCGCGCTTCTTGGCCTCGTCGGCGCTCATCAGCACCAGGGCGGCGGCGCCGTCATTGAGGCCCGAGGCGTTGGCGGCGGTGACCGTGCCGTCCTTGGTGAAGGCGGGCTTGAGGCCCGAAATGCCGTCCAGGGTGACGCCGTGGCGGATGAACTCGTCCTTGTCGACGATCGTGTCGCCCTTGCGGCCCTTGATGGTGACCGGCGCGATCTCGGCGTCGAACCGGCCGGCCTTCTGGGCGGCCTCGGCCTTGTTCTGGCTGGCGACGGCGAACTTGTCCTGGGCCTCGCGGGTGATCTGCCAGCGGGCGGCGATGTTCTCGGCGGTCTGGCCCATGTGGTAGCCGTGGAAAGCGTCCCACAGGCCGTCCTTGATCATGGTGTCGACGAACGACAGGTCGCCCATCTTCTGGCCGTTGCGCAGGGCCTGGGCGTGCGGGGCCTGGCTCATGCTCTCCTGGCCGCCCACCACCACGATGTTGGCGTCGCCGGCGGCGATCTGCTGGGCGCCCAGGGCCACGGCGCGCAGGCCCGAGCCGCACAGCTGGTTCAGGCTCCAGGCCGGGCTTTCGACCGGGATGCCGGCGTTGACCGAGGCCTGGCGGGCCGGGCCCTGGCCGGCGGCGGCCTGCAGCACCTGGCCCAGGATCACCTCGTCGACGTCGGCCGGCGTGATGCCCGCCCGCTCGACGGCGGCCTGGATGGCCAGCTTGCCCAGCTCGTGGGCCGGCAGGCTGGAGAGGGCGCCGAGGAACGATCCGACCGGCGTGCGGGCGGCGGAAACGATGACGATGTCGCTCATGGCGAAATAGCTCCCGTGACGTGATTCCGGGCTTCTCGCAGTTGCGGCGCCCATGATTTTGCAGTGCACCATCACCTTGCATAACTGTGCAGGGTTCGTCACCTGCACATTTTCACGGGATGTTGCGAGCTCCAAGCGCCGCCGGTACTGGCGCCATGTCTTTGCATCCGCGATAGTGCGATGCGAAAAGGCGGAGACAACGCTGTCCTAGGGAACGAAATGTCCGAGAACAACGAAAACGGCGAAACGGGCCAGACCCGCGCTCCTGGCGAGAAGGCTGCCGGCCAGAAGGTCGTCATCAAGAAGTACGCCAACCGTCGCCTCTACAACACAGCGTCTTCGTCCTACGTCACCCTCGAGCACCTGTCGGACATGGTGAAGGAGGGGATCGACTTCGTGGTCTACGACGCCAAGACCAACGACGACATCACCCGTTCGGTCCTGACTCAGATCATCTTCGAAGAGGAAAACCGCGGCGGCGGCCAGAACCTGCTGCCCATCCAGTTCCTCCGCCAGCTGATCGGTTTCTACGGCAACTCGATGCAGGCCTTCCTGCCCAGCTATCTGGAAATGTCGCTGGAGAGCTTCACCAAGCAGCAGGAGCGCATGCGCACCCAGTTCGCGGGCCTGACCCCGGGCATCGCCGGGACCAAGGGCATGCCGGGCATGGGGGTCTACGAAGAGCAGATCCGCCAGAACATGGCGCTGTTCGACCGGGCCATGAAGATGTTCTCGCCGTTCGCCTACGCCCGGCCCGAGGACGCCCCCGCCGCCCCGGCCGAACCGCCGCCGCCCGCCGCGGCGCCGCCGTCCGCGCCCAGCGAGGACTCCCTGGCCGACCTCAAGCGCCAGCTGGAAGCCATGCAGCAGCAGATCGAGAAGCTGGCGACCAAGCCCTAGGCCGCCGGCTAACGCCCCTTAACCACGCCGGCTGACCGGTCCTTAACCGTCGTGGACCACAACTCTTCACCATGAACGGTCCGATCGACCCTATCCGGCGCGCCCAGGCCGCCCGACGCGCGCTGCCCGCGCCGCGCGACGCCGACCGCCCAGAGGCGGACGGCGAGGAGGACGTGACCTTCGTGCGCGACGAACAGCCGGCCCCGCCGCCGCGCGATTCCCGACGTGGCGCCTTCGCGACCTTCGCCGCCCACCTGATGGGCCAGAACGGCCAGAAGCGCGGTCTGCGCGGTGGGCAGGAAGTGCTCGACGCGGCGCGTTCGACCTATCTCGGCACGGAATATTCCGGCCCGGCCGACCGCCGTCCCAAGGCGGGCCTGATCAAGAAGACCGAGATCTAGTCCTGCCTTAGGGCCTTCAGGCGGGCGATCTCGGCCTCGAGCACGGCGACCCGCGCCTCCAGCACCGCCATCTTCTGTTCGAGAGACAGCGTCTCGCCCGGCAAGGCCGCGGCGTGCGCGCCCACGCCCGCCCGGCGCGCCGCCTCGGCCAGCGGAACGCCCAGCAGCTCGGCGAAGGCGGCGATCTGGGCGGCGGTCAGCTCGCGCTGGTCCTTGTAGGCCAGCGTCAGCTCCTCGTTGGTCATGCCGGCCACGGCGGCCAGCACCGCCCGCGTCAGCCCCCGCTCGGCGAGCCGCGCGTCGTACCAGAGCTGGTCGAAGAACAAGGCCATGACGAAGGCTAACGCAGGAGGCGGCGTTGGCGCCAGTCTTGCTTGGTGGTCGGTGAATTCAGCCGACGAGACCCATCATGCTGCTCACCGCCGTGACCCGCTTCTTCGACATCGCCGTGGTGACGCTGATCTTCACGGCGCTGACCTAGGCTCGCGCGGCCGGGGACATGCCCTTGCGGCGTGTCCCTGATCAGACACGGCGCTTCCTAATGGGGACACGCCGCAAGGGCATGTCCCCGACCGCAATTACGCGCTTTCCAGCAGCATCATCGTGCCCTGACCGCCGTCGGCGCAGATGCTGACGACGGCTTTCTCGCCCTTGGGCCGCGTGGCCAGCTCCTTGACCGCCTGGCTGAGGATCCGCGCCCCGGTCGCGCCGAACGGATGGCCGACCGCCAGGCTGCCGCCCGTCGGGTTCATCCGCTCGCGCGGGAACTTGCCCAGATCGACGTCCACCCCGGCCTTGGTCCGGCGGAAGGTCTCGTCCTCCCAGGCGGCGATGTGCGACAGCACCTGGGCGGCGAAGGCCTCGTGGATCTCCCACAGACCGACGTCGGCGTACTTCAGGCCGTTGCGCGCCAGCATGCGCGGCACGCCGTAGGCCGGCGCCATCAGCAGGCCCTCGTGGCGCAGGTCGATCGAGGTGACCTCGTAGTCGACGATCCTCACACGCGGCGTCTTGGCCGGCAGTCGCGCCAGCCCGGCCTCGGACGCAACCCAGATGGCCGCCGCCCCATCGGTCAGGGGCGAGGAATTGCCGGCCGTCAGCGTGCCCTGGCCGCTGGTCTTGTCGAACGCCGGGCCCAGCTTGGCCAGCTTCTCCAGCGTGGAGTCCTTGCGCGGGATGGTGTCGCGCTTCACGTCGCCGACCGGGATCACCAGGTCGTCGAAGAAGCCGGCCTCCCAGGCCGCGACCGCGTGCTGGTGGCTCTCGAAGGCGATCTGGTCCTGGTCGGCCCGCGACAGCTTCCATTCCTTGGCGGTGATCTCGGTGTGCTCGCCCATAGACAGTCCGGTGGTGCGGTTGGCCACCTTGGGGATCCAGAGCTTCAGGTCACTGGCCTTCAGCTTGGTCAGGTGCGCCAGCTTCTGGCCGGCGGTCCTGGCGGCCTGGAAGCCCTTGAGCCAGTCGGAGAAGCCGATGCTGGCCCCGACCTGGACCTTGCTCATGCTCTCGACCCCGCCCACCAGGGCCAGATCGCGGCCGCGCCCGTCGATCATGCCGGCGGCCTCGATGACGCCGATCATGCTGGTCGAGCAGGCCATGATCGTCGAGAAGGCCGGGATGGTCGGGTCGGCCCCGGCGTCCAGCAGCACCTCGCGGGCGATGTTGCTCCAGGTCAGGTTGGGGATCACCGTGCCCCAGATGGCGAAGTCCGGCCGAGCCCCTTGCGCCAGCATGGCCTGGACCACCGGGACCGACAGGGCGATCGCGTCATGGGCCTTCAGGGGCCCGTCGACCTTGGCGAACGGAGTGCGCAGGCCGGCCGCCAGCCAGATGTCGGGTTTGGACGCCATGATCGTGATCCTCGTGAACAGCCTACGATGTCAGCATCGACAGGCTTCGCCACAAGGGTCTTGTCGAAATTGGCGCTCGGCGAAGCCTAGTGAGCGTCGCCGAAGTCGACGTCGCGGCGGGCCGAGACGATCGTCACGATGAAGCCGGCCAGCACGTCCAGCAGGACCATGACGGTCAGCAGGAAGAACACCGAGGTGCCGAAGGCCGGGGCCAGCAGGAACTCGACCAGGCAGACGATGAACAGGATCATCGACAGCGAGTGGTTGATGATCGCGATCTTGCGGCTGGTGGTCGACTTCAGGAGCTCGACGAACAGCACCACCAGCGAGGCGGCCAGCAGCAGGTCGCCCAGGCTGACGGCCCAGTCGGCCTTCGAGGTCATGTGGATCGTGAACAGCTGCTCGGCCAACCGGTACTGGGCGGCGTTGGCGTTGAAGCCGCCCGCCAGGGTCAGGACGATCAGGTTGTAGACCAGCACCGGCAGGGCCAGCAGCGGAAACGCGGCGAACATGATCTGGCTCTCCCCCGAGAGGCGCGCCCCCAAGGCGCGACGACGGGCATCAGGGTTAACCGGTTTTGCGGATTCCCGAAAGGCGGCGCCGCCCGACGGGCGAGCCGCGCCCAGATCTCGCCTCGCTAGACCTCGTCCACGCCTTGCGGATTGCGGGCCCGGGTCTGCAGCCACATCACGCCCAGCAGGTCGGACACCGAGGCCTTGAGCCGGCCGAAGTTGGTGTATTTCGACACCCCGCTCTCGCGGTGGCGATGGTTCACCGGCTGGAACTCGACCTGATAGCCCTCGCGCAGCATCAGGGCCGGGATGTAGCGGTGGATGTGATCGAAGTAGGGCAGGCGCAGGAAGGCCTCGCGGCGGAAGGCCTTGAGCCCGCAGCCGGTGTCGTTGGCGGTGTCCTTCAGCATGCGCTTGCGCACGCCGTTGCCGAACTTGGACGCGAAGCGCTTGGCCGAGCTGTCCTGGCGCTTGACCCGCTCGCCGCCGACCAGGGCCAGCTCGGGCGGGGCGGCCTTCAAGGCTTTCGCGAGACGAGGCGCGTCGGCGGGGTCGTTCTGGCCGTCGCCGTCCAGGGTGATGACGATCGGGGCGCGGGCGGCCAGCACGCCGCTGCGCACGGCGCGGCTCTGGCCCGAATTCTTGCGGTGGCCCAGCACCCGCAACTGCGGGATCTCGGCCTTCAGCGCCACCAGCAGGGCCTTGGTGTCGTCGCGGCTGGCGTCGTCGATGAAGATGATCTCGTGGTTCTCGCCCGCGAAGGCGGCGGCGATCTCGCGCGCCAGGGCGGGCGCCGCCCCGCCTTCGTCGAAGACGGGCACGACGACGGAATAGTCGGGAATAGTGGAAGCGGAAGCGGTCATCGCCCTCTCATAGCGCAAAAATAGCCAGAAAGAAGGATCGTGCTATTCCACTAGAATGACGCTTGAATCTCGCCTGGATGATTGGAGCCGCGGCTGGCGCGGTCCGCTGTTCGCCGCGCTGGTGGCGCTGGTCGCCGGCCTGCCCGGCCTGTTCGCCATGCCGCCGCTCGACCGCGACGAATCGCGCTTCGCCCAGGCGACCGCCCAGATGCTGGAAACCGACGACATGGTCGTCATCAAGTTCCAGGACCAGCCGCGCTTCAAGAAGCCGGTCGGCATCCACTGGCTGCAGGCGGCCGCCGTCACCACCTTCTCGGCCGCCGAGGATCGCGGCATCTGGGCCTATCGCATCCCCTCGCTGCTGGGGGCCATGCTGGCGGCGGCGGCCTGCGCCTGGGGCGCGGCGGCGCTGCTGGGACCCCGGACCGGCCTGCTGGCCGGCGGCATACTGGGCGCGACCATCCTGCTGTCGAGCGAGGCGTTCATCGCCAAGACCGACGCGGCGCTGTGCGGCTTCACCACCCTGGCCATGGCCGCCCTGATGCGGATCTACGCCGCCCATCTCGCCGGCGAGACCGTCAACCGCTGGACCAAGCTGGCCTTCTGGATCGGCCTGGCCATGGGCGTGCTGATCAAGGGCCCGGTCGGGCTGATGGTCGTGGTGCTCAGCGTGATCGCCCTGTGGATCTGGGACCGCAAGGCGACCTGGATCAAGGACCTGGGCTGGGGCTGGGGCGTGACCGTGCTGGCCGCCATCGTCCTGCCCTGGGCGATGATGATCACCGTGGCCACCGACGGCGCCTTCTGGTCGACGGCCGTGACCGGCGACCTGGCCCCCAAGCTGGCCGGCGGCCAGGAAAGCCACGGCGCGTGGCCCGGCGCCTACACCCTGGCGGCGTTCCTGATGGTGTTCCCGGCCACCCTGCTGCTGCCGTCGGGCGTGACCCTGGGCTGGACCGGCCGCAGGGAGGCGGGAATCCGCTTCGCCCTCTGCTGGCTGATCCCGACCTGGCTGGTGTTCGAGATCCTGCCGACCAAGCTGGTGCACTACACCCTGCCGGCCTATCCCGCCCTGGCCATGCTGATGGCCGCCACCCTGCGTACGTCCCTGCCGCGCATGCCCCGCCTGATCGGCGCGATCCTGTCGGCTCTGGCTGGCCTGATCTTCGCGGCCATGGCCGTCTATCTGCACGTCGAGTACGGCGACCCGTCCGACCTGCCCTGGACCATCCTGACCGCCCTGCTGTTCCTGGCCGCGGGAGCCGCCGGATCGGTGCTGGTGATGCGCAGGACCGCCGCCATCGCCCTGGTCACGGCCGGCGCCGTCGGCATAGCGGCCCATGGCGCCCTCGTCGGCCTGCTGATCCCCCGGCTGGAGCCGCTGTTGCTGTCGCCCCGCCTGGAGAAGGCTCTGGAACAGGCCGACCTGGCGCCCCGCGGCGGCGCGCCGGGCCCGGTGGCCGTCACCGGCTATTCCGAGCCCAGCATGATCTTCCTGCTGGGCACCACGACCGAGCTGACCGACCCGGTCGGCGCGGCCAAGGCCGTCGCCCAGGGTCGTCCCGCCGTGGTCGAGGGCCGCCAGGAAAAGGCGTTCCAGGCCGCCCTCGCCGCCTTGGGCCAGACCGCCCGGCCGGCCGGGGTGGTCGAGGGCTTCGACTATTCCGACGGCGACAAGGAGCGTCTGACGCTCTATCGCGGCGCGTCGATCCGCCCGGACGACGAGGCCGGCGACGAAACCCAAGCCGAGGAGGCCCAGCCATGAGCCGCTTCATCCAGATCGTCGAGGTCGGCCCGCGCGACGGGCTGCAGAACGAGAAGCTGTCCCTGCCGGTCGACGAGAAGCTGGACCTGATCCGCCGGCTCGAGGCGGCGGGCGCCAGGCGCATCGAGACCGTCTCATTCGTCAATCCCAACCGCGTGCCGCAGATGGCCGGGGCCGAGGAGATCCAGGCGGCGCTGAAGCCCGACCTGGAGCATTCGCGCATCGGCCTGGTGCTGAACATGCGCGGCTGGGAACGCTGCGTGGCGGCCCAGTGCGACGAGGCCAATGTCGTGGTCTGCGCCACCGACGGCTTCGGCCTGGCCAACCAGGGCGCCACCGCCGCCCAGCAGGTCGACGCCCTGGCCGCCATCGTCGAGCGCCAAGCGGTCGAGGGCGGCCCGCCGATCACCGCCACCATCTCGGTGGCCTTCGGCTGCCCGTTCGACAGCGAGGTTTCCGAGGAGCAGGTCGTGGCCATCGCCCGCGACGCGGCGTCGATGGGCGTGACCGAACTGGCCATCGCCGACACCATCGGGGTGGCCGATCCCTGGACCGTCCGCCGGCGGATCGAGGCCGTGCGCGCCGCCGCGCCGGACGTCCGCCTGCGCATGCACTTCCACGACACCCGCAACACCGGCCTGGCCAACGCCTATGCCAGCGTCGAGGCCGGGGTCGATGTTCTGGACGCCTCGGTCGGCGGCCTGGGCGGCTGCCCGTTCGCGCCCAACGCCACCGGCAACATCGGCACCGAGGACCTGGTCTACATGCTGGAGCGGGCCGGCTTCGAGACCGGCTACGACCTGGGCGCCCTGATCGAGATCGGCCGCGACATCAGCGAACGCCTGGGCAAGGCGTCACCGGCGTCGTCGCTGGCGCGGGCGGGCGGTTTTCCAGGCTAGCCACCATGCTGAAGATCTATTGCGACTTCAACGACCGCACGGAAGACGACCTCTATTATCTTCTCTTCCACGCGGGGAAGCCGTTGAATGACGTCGTGGGCGACCTGGGCCTTCGCGACGGGAGCCGCGTGCTTCTCTTTCAGGACATCGACGATTTCGAGGTCGAAGCCAGGCTGTTCTTCGAACGCACTGATCCTGGCTTTCTCGGTTCGCGAGTCTGCGCGAAGCCGGATTGGGCGACGCAGCGCGATCTCTACGCCTAGATCGGCCGGCCGGTGATCTTCCAGATCAGCGGCCGCGACACGCTCATCGCCAGAATCAGCGGGGCCAGCAAGACGGCGATCACGTAGCGCTGGATCGTGTCGGCCCGCTTGATGAAGTAGCGCGACAGGCCAACGCCCTTGTGGAACTCGACCTTCACCGGGTGCTCCAGGCTGGTGTGGCCCAGGTGGATCACCTGGGCGGCCGGCTGGAACAGGACCTGCCCCCCCGCCTGGCGCGCGCGCCAGCAGAGGTCGATGTCCTCGACATGCAGGAAGAAGCCCTCGTCGAAACCGCTCAGCCGCTCGAAGTCCTCGCGGCGCAGCGCGAAGCAGGCGCCGGAGATGGTCGGCATGGGGATCGGCGCGTCCGGCGTCGGCTCATGCTCGCGGTGGATCTCGAACTTCGACAGGCTTTTGAACCGCGACGTCAGGTGGCCGAAGCTCAGCAGCGTGGTGACCGGCGTGACCTCGCCGCGACGGCCGCCGCGCTGCTCTGTGCCGTCGGTGTTCATCACCCGCGCCCCGACAACTGTGGGCACCGGCTGCCCCTCGAAGGCAGCGACCAGGGCCTCGATGCACTGGGCCTGCAGGTTGGCGTCCGGATTGAGGAAGACGATGTATTCGCCCCGGGCGGTCTCGGCGCCCATGTTGGCGCCGCGCGCGAAGCCGACATTGCCGTGGCCCTGCTGCAGCACGATCCTCGGCTCGGTCCGTCCCAGGGCCCGCAACCGCTCGGCCTCCTCCGCGGGAGAACCGTTGTCGACGATGACGAACTCGTCGACCAGCGGCTCGGCCAGGACGTGCAGGATGCTTTCGACCAGCGCTTCTCCCGTCTGGTAGACGACCATGACGACGGAGATGCGCGGCCGGATCGGCCGCACACCCGCAACGAAGGTCGAATGAGAGGGAAGAATACTGTTCATCAGGCCTGCGCCAACTCGGCGGGGGCCGCCACGGCGCGATCACGGGCGAGGTCCGGCGGGGTCGCTTCCTCGGTCAACGCCCGCACGGCGTCCTCCAGCGACAACACCTTCTGCCCTTCGCCGCCGAGGCGACGCAGGGCGACTTCTCCGTTTTCGGCTTCCTTACGCCCGACCACTGCAATCACCGGAACCTTCGCAAGGCTGTGCTCACGAATCTTGTAGTTGATCTTCTCGTTTCTGAAATCGACCTCTGCGCGAATGCCCATGGAAGTCAATCGCTCAGCCACACGTTGTGCGTAGTCGTCGGCGTCCGAGGTGATCGTGGCCACCACGACCTGAACCGGCGCCAGCCACAACGGCAGATGGCCGGCATAGTTTTCCAGCAGAATGCCGATGAAACGCTCGAACGAGCCCAGGATCGCCCGGTGCAGCATGACCGGACGCTTCTTGGAGCCGTCCTCGGCCACGTACTCGGCGTCCAGGCGATCGGGCAGCACGAAGTCCAGCTGCAGCGTGCCGCACTGCCAGACCCGGCCGATGGCGTCCTTCAGCGAGAACTCCAGCTTCGGGCCGTAGAAGGCGCCTTCGCCTTCCTGCAGCACGAGGGTTTCGCCCGCCGCCTCGGCGGCCGCGGACAGGGCGGATTCGGCCTTGTCCCAGACCGCGTCGTCGCCCGCCCGCAACTCCGGACGCGTCGAGAACTTGGTGTCGGCCAGATGCATGCCGAGGTCGCTATAGACGCTGCGCAACAGTTCGATGAAGCGGGCGGATTCCTCCGTGACCTGCTCTTCCCGGCAGAAGATGTGGGCGTCGTCCTGGGTGAAGGCGCGCACCCGCATGATGCCGTGCATGGCGCCTGACGGCTCGTAGCGGTGGCACGCGCCGAACTCGGCCATGCGCAGCGGCAGCTCGCGATAGCTCTTCTGGCCGACGTTGAAGATCTGGATGTGGCCAGGGCAGTTCATCGGCTTGACGGCCAGGACCTCGCCCTCGGCGCTCTCGCACATGAACATGGCGTGGCCGAACTTCTCGGCGTGGCCCGAGCGCTCCCACAGGCTCTTGTCGAGGATCTGGGGCGTCTTGACCTCGCGATAGCCGGCCGCGTCCAGGCGGCGGCGCATATAGGCCTCCAGCGCCAGGTACAGCGTCCAGCCCTTGGGGTGCCAGAACACCATGCCCTTGCCCTCTTCCTGGATGTGGAAGAGGTCCATCGTCTTGCCCAGCTTGCGGTGGTCGCGCCGCTCGGCTTCCTCGATGCGCAGCAGATGAGCCGCCAGGTCGGCGTCGCTGGCCCACGACGTGCCGTAGATGCGCTGCAGTTGGGCGTTGTTCTGGTCGCCGCGCCAATAGGCGCCGGCCAGCTTCGTCAGCTTGAAGGCCTTGCCCACCGCCTTGGTCGACGGAAGGTGAGGCCCGCGGCACAGGTCCTTCCACTTCTCGCCCTGGTGATAGACCGTGATCGTGTCGCTGACCGGCAGGTCACGGATGATCTGGGCCTTGTAGCTTTCGCCCATGGCCTCGAAGTCGGCGATGGCGGCGTCGCGGTCGACTTCCTCGCGGCGGATCTTCTCGTCGCGGTCGACGATCTGGCGCATGCGCTCTTCGATCTTCGGCAGGTCGTCCAGGCTGAACGGCTCGTCGCGGGCGAAGTCGTAATAGAAGCCGTCCTCGACGTTCGGGCCGATCGTGACCTGGGTGCCGGGGAACAGTTCCTGCACGGCCTCTGCCAGCACGTGGGCGGTGTCGTGGCGGATCACCTCCAGCGCGTCGGGCGACTCGCGCGTGATGATCTCGAACTTGTTGCCGCCGCCCAGCAGGTCGGGCGTCAGCGGACGATCCAGGTCCAGCAGCGTGCCGTCCAGCTTGATCAGCAGCGCCTTCTTTTCCAGGGATTTGGAGATCGAGGCGGCCACGTCGCGGCCCGTCGAACCGTCAGCGTACTGGCGGGCCGAGCCGTCGGGGAAAATCAGGTCGATCATTCTTCACATTTCCACTTGCGCGGCTCGCGGGGCGGAGGCGGCGGGTCGTACCCAGAACCACCTAACGGATTGCAGCGGCAAATCCGTCCCACCGCGAGCCAGGACCCCTTCAGGGGCCCGTGATCCTTGAGCGCCTGTGCCGCGTATTCCGAGCAGGTCGGCAAATACCGGCACTGACGCCCGATGAAGGGCGAGAGCGTCGTCTTGTAGGCCCGCAGGCCCAGGTCGACGGTGCGTTCGTAAAGTGTCATGCCGGCGCTTTCGCGAACGGAGTCGAGGACTTATCGACTAGCGAAAAGTCCCGATCAAGCGGCGCCGACGCGGCTAGTTCGGGTTTGGGTCGCCCCTGTGGCCTTGCGGACAGCCTCGACCGCGGCCTCGAACGCCAACAGCGTCGAGGCATGACGGGCGGGATAGTCCTTGACCGGCTCCAGCACGGCGAGCTCCGAAAATCGGCCCTGGGGAGGCGGGCCGCCTGACTTGAGCATAGACTGCAAGGCGTCGCGGGCCAACTCGATCTCGGAAAGATCCGCCCCGACCACCTGGGCGCCGAGGATCGCGGCCGAGGCCTGGCCCAGGGCGCAGGCGGCCACGTCCTGGGCGAAGTCGGCGACCTTGCCGTCCTGGACCGTCACGTCGACCACGATCCGGCTGCCGCACAGCTTGGCGGTCTTCTCGGCGCTGGCGTCGGGCGCGGCCAGGCGTCCGGCCCGGGGCATGTTGGCCACCAGGCCCAGGATGCGGGCCGAATAAAGGTCGTCGATCATGGGACCTATGTGGGGTTCTTCAGGCGTTGCGACCAGATGGTCTCGGCGCGCGTCTTCACCGCCTCGCCCATCAGGGTGAAGGCCCCGCGCAGGCGGCGACGCTCCTCGCGGCCGACCAGGCGGACCAGCGGCCCCATGAACAGCTCGCCGTTCGAGAAGGTGGCGTTGGACGGACCCATGTTCTCGATCTCGAGATAGCGGATCGCGGTCACGAAACCGCCCAGCCGGCTGGTGCGCCAGTGCAGCTGCTCGAAGGGCACCCAGTCCTGGACGATCGGCGTCAGCGTGGTCACCGGGCCGTCGGCGATCGGCACAAGGTCGACGACCAAGTTGGTGCCGATGCGCATCTCGCCCTCGATGCGGGGGTGGACCGGGTTCCAGTCCTTCCAGGTCGTGAAGTCCGCGATCACGTCCCAGACGACTTCGGCGGGGGCCTGCACCCCGGTGCGGTGTTCTACGGCGCGTTGCATGGGCGTCGCTCTAGCACTTTCACTCTGAAAAACTCACTCGGAAAATCCCAGGCCGCTGGCCTTCTGGAAGACCGGCAGATCGAGGGAGGGCGGGTCGATCCCGGCCTGGCTGAGCAGGCCGTGGACCTGACCCCGGTGATGGGTCTGGTGGTTGAAGATATGGGCCAGGGCGGCCCACAGCGGCTGGGTCACCACCGCCCCGTCGGCGATCCGCGTCCAGCGGAAGTCGCCCGCCAGCTGCTCGTCGGTCAGGGCGGCGACATGGTTCGACAAGGCCGCGTCCTCGTGGACCCGCGCCTCGCGCAGGGTCGCCAGGTCGTGGAAGATCACCGCGTCCAGCCCGTGCGGCGGCAGGGTCTCGCCCCGCAGCCGCGCCAGCCACATGCGATCAGTGACGATCAGGTGGTTCAGCGCGCCGTGGATCGAACCGAAGAACGCGCCGCGCTCGGCCTTGTAGTCCGCCTCGTCCAGCATGGCGCAGGCCGCGTGGATGCGGTGGTTGGCCCAGGCGTTGTAGCCGGCGAACATCTGGAAATAGGCGCGCATGACCTAGCACTCCGGGACAAGCGGATTATGCGTGTAATTTAGTCGCGAACCAATCCCCCATCCACGACCAGGTTCTGGCCGGTGACCGACCGGCTCCAGGGCGAGGCGAAGAACAGCACCGCGTCCGCGAACTCGGCCGGGGTCGTCACCCGGCGCAGCGGCGTCGATTGGGCGATAAGGTCGAAGATCGCCTCGGGCGTGGCGGCGCTGGCGTCGGTGGTGCGCAGCAGGCCGCCCGACAGCATGTTGACCGTGATCCCCGACGGGCCCAGGTCGGCGGCCGCGGTGCGGGTCAGCGACAGCAGGGCGGCCTTGGCGGCGGTGTAGTCGTGATAGGGCACCACCGGGTTCTGGAACAGGTTGGTGCCGATGTTGATCACCCGGCCGAAGCCGGCGGCTTCCATGGCCGGCGCCGTGGCCTGGATCAGGTTCAGCGATCCGCGCAGCGACACGTCCAGCTGGTTCTGGAAGTCCTCCCAGGGGATCGACTGGATGGTGTGGCGGCCGTCGCCGTTGAAGCTGAAGTCGCCCAGAGCGTTGTTGACCACCGTGGTCACGTGGCTGCCGAAATGCTCGGCCGCGTCGTTGACCAGGCGGCGGGCTTCCTCACGGTCGCTGACGTCGGCCTGGAGGGCCACGGCGCGGTCCCCCAGCTCCTCGGCCAGGGCCAGGGCGGCGGCCTCGCTGCGGCGATAGTTGATCACCACGCTCGCGCCCTCGGCGGCGAAGGCCCGGGCGATGGCGGCGCCCAGGCCCCGGCCGGCGCCGGAGACCAGGACGATCTGCTGATCGAGCTTCATGCTCAGTCCTTCATGCGCCAGGTGGCGCCGGCGGGACCGTCCATGACCACCACGCCCAAACCGTCCAGCTCGGCGCGGATGGCGTCGGCGGCGGTCCAGTCCTTGGCGGTGCGGGCCTCGACCCGGCGCTTGAGCAGGTCTTCCACCTTGGCCTTCAGGTCGTCGTCGGCGTCGCCCTCGAACCAGGCGTCCGGATCGGCCTGCAGGAAGCCCAGCAGACCGGCCGAGGCCAGGAGCCGACCCTTGTTGGCCGTGATCGCCGGCTCGTCGCCGGCCGTCACCGCCCGTTCGATGGCGCTGGACAGCTCGAAGAAGCCCGAAACCGCCAGCGGCGTGTTCAGGTCGTCCGTCAGGGCGGCCAGCACCTCGTCCGAGGGCTCGGACTCGCCGGCCTCGACGCTCTTGGCGCGGCGCAGGGCGCCGTACAGGCGGTCCAGGGCCTTCTTGCTCTGCTCGACCAGCTCCGGCGTCCAGTCCAGCGGCTGGCGGTAGTGGCCCGACAGCAGCGCCCAGCGGATCACCTCGCCCGGCGTGGTTTTCAGCAGCTCGTGCGGGATGATCACGTTGCCCAGGCTCTTGGACATCTTCTCCCCCGACATGTCGAGGAAGCCGTTGTGCAGCCAGTAGTTCGCCAGCACCGGCTGGCCATGGGCGCAGCGGCTCTGGGCCAGCTCGTTCTCGTGGTGCGGGAAGGTCAGGTCGATGCCGCCGCCGTGGATGTCGATCGTCCGGCCCAGCTGCTTGTCGATCATGGCCGAGCACTCGATGTGCCAGCCCGGACGGCCCGCGCCCCAGGGGCTGTCCCACTCGGGCTCGTTCTCCTTGGACGGCTTCCACAGCACGAAGTCGGCGGGATGGCGCTTGTAGGGCGCGACCTCGACCCGGGCCCCGGCGATCATGTCGTCCAGGTCGCGGCCCGACAACGCGCCGTAGTCGGCGAAGCTCTGGGTGTCGAACAGCACGTGGCCCTCGGCGGCGTAGGCCTTGCCGTTGTCGACCAGCTTGCCGATCATCTCGACGATCGGGCCCATGTGCTCGGTGGCCTTGGGCTCCAGGCTGGGCGACAGGGTCAGCAGGGCCGCGGCGTCCTGGTGGTAGGCGGCCAGGTAGCGGTCGGTGATGACCTTGATCTCGACGCCCTCGGCCGTGGCCTTGGCGTTGATCTTGTCGTCCACGTCGGTGACGTTGCGGGCATAGACCACCGCGTCCTCGCCATAGGCGTGGCGCAGCAGGCGGAACAGCACGTCGAACACCACCACCGGCCGGAAGTTGCCGATGTGGGCGTGGTTGTAGACCGTCGGTCCGCAGACATACATCGTCACCCGGCTCGGATCGGCGGGAACGAAGTCGCGCTTCTCGCGCGCCATGGTGTCGTACAGCTTGATGGTCATGGGAAGGGAGCGGCCTGACGTCGCGGGAGTGTTGCGGGGATACGGATTGGCCCCATATAACGAGAGCACGCGCGCACGACCACGATTGATTAGGTCAATGTGCGCGACGGGTGGCACGCGTAATTCCAGGACGAAAGGCGTCCTGGCGCAACTCAGCCCGTGGAAAGACCTTCCTCAGACATGGACGCACTGACCCGCGAGCGAACCCTGATCGGTCTCGACAACGACACCGGCCTTGATCTTGAACCCGCCCAGCGCCCCACCCGAGACGAGGCCATGGCCGCCGTCCGGACCCTGCTGGCCTGGGCCGGCGACAACCCCGACCGCGAAGGCCTGCTCGACACGCCGCAACGCGTGGTCGACGCCTATGGCGAGTGGTTCGCCGGCTATCACGGCGATCCGGCGCAGGAGCTGAGCCGCACCTTCGAGGACGTGCAGGGCTATGACGACATGGTCATGCTGCGCGGCATCGACGTGCAGAGCCACTGCGAACACCACATGGCGCCGTTCCTGGGCAAGGCCTGGGTGGCCTACATGCCGACCGGCAAGGTGGTGGGCCTGTCCAAGCTGGCGCGCCTGGTCGAGATCTTCGCCAAGCGTCTCCAGACGCAGGAGACCATGACCATGCAGGTCGCCGACGCCATCGAGGACCACCTCAGCGCCGCCGGCGTGGCCGTGCTGATCGACGCCGAGCACCAGTGCATGTCGACCCGCGGCGTCCACCACCACGACGTCTCGACGATCACCACCCAGTTCCGCGGCGTGTTTAAGACCGACAAGGTCCTGCAGCAGCGCTTCATGGACCTGGTGACGCGGAAATAGTTCCGGATGGCGCGGTCCAGGCTCTATTGCACCGATTGCGGCAAGGGCTTGCGGCCGTCCGCCAACTCATGCCCGCGATGTGGCGCTTCCATGCCTGAGTCGCTGGGAACCCGGGCCAAGGGTTTCGGAAACGAGTTCGCCTTCAACGTCGTCGTCGAAGGCGCGCTGAAGGCGATCGCGGCGATTTTCTAGGTGCGCCTCTAACACTCACGTCATGCTGGGACTCGGCGTCGGCGGAAGCATCCTGTAGCGAAAGCGTCCCAAGACTAGTGGGTGTGGGCGGGCGTGGCATGATCTGGAAGACCGGGCTGACGGCGATCGCCGTCGCGATGATAGCGGGTGTGAGCATGGCGCAGACTCCTGAAGCTCCCTGGGAAGGCGAGATCCTTCCGCCCGCCCTGGCTTGGCGCGGCGCCAGCGAGAAGCTGATCGCCAAGCCGTCCGATCCCTGGATCACGCCGTCTGAGCTGACCGGCCTGACCGCCTCGCCGAACTACGAAGAGACCCGCGCCTGGCTGGAAAAGCTGGCCGCGGCCTCGCCGCTGATCCGCATGGAGACCTTCGGCAAGTCGCCCGAGGGCCGCGACCTGCTGGTGCTGTACGTCAGCAAGGACGGCGACAAGTTCGATCCCAGGAAGCCCGTGCTGCTGGTCCAGGCCGGCATCCACCCGGGCGAGATCGACGGCAAGGACGCCGGCATGATGCTGCTGCGCGACATGACGTTCCACGGCAAGGACAGGCTGCTGGACGGCGTGAACCTGGTCTTCGTGCCGATCTTCAGCGTCGACGGCCATGAACGCGCCTCGCCCTACAGCCGCCCCAACCAGCGCGGCCCGACGATCCAGGGCTGGCGGCACACCGCCCAGAACCTCAATCTGAACCGCGACTACGGCAAGCTGGACGCGCCGGAGATGCGGGCGATGATCACGCTGATCGATCGCATCAAGCCCGACCTCTATATGGACATCCACGTCACCGACGGCGAGGACTACCAGTACGACGTCACCTACGGCTGGGCCGGCTACCAGGGCGATTTCGCGCGCTCCAAGGCCACCAGCGCCTGGCTGGACAAGACCTACCTGCCGGCCACCTCGGCGGGCTTGAAGGCGGCGGGACACATCCCCGGCCAGTTGGTCTTCGCCCTCGACGACCGCGACCCCAAGAAGGGGCTCGGCGCCTCGCCGGCCTCCCTGCGCTATTCCAACGGCTACGGCGACGCGGCCCATATCGCCACGGTGCTGGTCGAGAACCATTCGCTGAAGCCTTACCGGCAGCGGGTGCTGGGCACCTACGTCCTGCTGGAGGAGACCCTGAAGGTGCTGGCCAAGGACGGCGCCGCCCTGCGCGCCGCCGAGGAGAAGGACCGCGCCGAGCGCCCCGCCGTGATCAAGGCCAATTTCGGGACCAGCTTCGGGGGCGGCGGCAAGGCGCTGCACACCGTCAGCTTCCTGGGCGTGCAGTACGAGACCTACGACTCCCCCGCCTCGGGCGGCAAGGAGGTGCGCTGGCTGGGCAAGCCCGATCCCAAGCCTTGGTCGCTGCCGCTCTACACCAGCGAGCCGGCGCTCGACCTGACCCCGGCCAAGGCCTACTGGATCTCGTCGGCCAAGCCCGACGTGATCGAGCGCCTGCGCGTCCACGGCGTGGCGATGGAGGCCCTGGCGGCGCCCAAGACGGTGTCGGTCGACATGATCCGCTTCACCGCGCCGAAGATCGCGCCCCGCGCCAGCGAGGGCCATGTCGAGATCGCCGCAGGGCCGGTCACCCATGAGACCCGCACGGTGACCTTCCCGGCCGGCTCGGTGCGCATTTCCACTGATCAGCCGCTGGGCGAGATGGTGACCCTGCTGCTGGAGCCGGAAAGCGACGAGAGCTTCTTCGCCTGGGGCATGTTCCCCGAGGTGCTGCAGCGCGTGGAATACATCGAGGGCTACGCCATCGCCCCCCTGGCCGAGAAGATGCTGGCCGCCGATCCTGCGCTGAAGGCCGAGTTCGAGGCCAAGCTGGCGGCCGACCCGAAGTTCGCGGCTGATCCGGATGCGCGCCTGGGCTGGTTCTACGCGCGCACGCCGTATTACGACGACCACTACAAGCTCTATCCGGTCGGCCGGGAGCTGTAAGCCAATGGTCTGGGGTCACGTCGACAGCTGGCGCGACGCCGCCCAGGGGTTGGGTCTCGACCTCGAAGGGCCGATGGAGCTCATTCTGGCCACGGGCGTCATGCGGGTCGATCTGCTGGTCCGGGACTTTGGCGCCCCCAGGGGAACAGCCATCGTTTCGGACTACGACGCGATCGAGCCGCATGGCGAAGCGTTGCGCGCCGCGGGCTACACCGCCTCTTCATTCCGGCCGCCCGCGGCCGGAATCCAGCTTTCGAGGCAAGACCTCATCGAGCTCCTCGCGGACTGGACCTGGACAGGCGCGCCGGAACGGCGGCCGGCGTGGCTCCCCGCCCCTTAGTCGCCTCCCCGACGATCCGGCTTGCCAGCTCTCGCGAACGCTGAACCTTATGCGGCCCACGTTCGACCAGTTTCACGAGTGACTACCGATGGACACCATCGCCTCCGGACACGCCGCCGCCCTGTGGGTGGGTCTGCACGTCCTGCTCCTGCTGACCCTGTCGCTGCTGGTCGTGCGCCTGCGGCAGAAGCATAAGGTCGCTCTTGGGGATGAAGGCATTCCGGAACTGGCCCGCGCCATCCGCGCCTTCGGCAACGCCAGCGAATACATCCCCGTCGGCCTGGCCGCGATCATCGTCCTGGCCCTGGTCGGCGCCCCGCCGCTGGCCATCCACGTGGTGGGGCTGGTGCTGTTCGCCGGCCGGCTGATCCACGCCGTGGGCCTGTCCAACAGCGGCGGCGCCTCGATCCCGCGCGCCCTGGGCATGATCTGCACCTGGCTGGCCTACATATTCGGCGCGGTGGCGCTGCTGTTCTACGCGATTGGCTAGGTCTTTTTCGAGCCAAGTGGACCTCTACTCGCGCTAGGAAAGCGCGCAGGGATTTCTCGAGCCCACTCTGGAGCCGAGACCCCAAGATGCGTGTATTCCGCCCCCTACGCCCGTTGTTGCTTGGCCTGACGCTTGCCTTGCCCCCCGCCGCCGGGTTCGCCCGCGCCGAGCCGCCGGCCGCCGCCGCGCCGGCGCCCCGCCCCGACGGCCAGCACGATTTCGACTTCGAGTTCGGCGACTGGACCACGCACATCCGGCGTCTGGAGCGCCCCCTGACCGGCTCGACCAGCTGGGTCGAATACGACGGCAGTTCGATCGTCCGGAAGGTCTGGGGCGGCCAGGCCAACCTCGGCGAGATCGACGTCAGCGGCCCGGCCGGCCGCATCCAGGGCCTGAGCCTACGGCTCTACGATCCGGCGACCCGCCAATGGTTCATCCGCTTCGCCAACGGCCGGGACGGTGACCTGGGCGCCCCGATGGTCGGCGGCTTCAGGGAGGGTCGCGGCGAGTTCTACAACCAGGAAACCCTAGGCGGTCGGTCGATCTTCGTCCGCTTCATCTTTTCCGACGTGACCGACAGGACCTTCGCCCTGGAGCAGGCGTTCTCGGCCGACGGCGGCAAGACCTGGGAGGCCAACTGGATCGCGACGTTCAAGAAGGTTTGAGCGGGCAAAAGGTCTAGGCGGCGGGGGCGGCTCAAACCCGCCTTGCCCCCGCCCCGCCGCCTCGTCCATAAGACCGCATGGACGAAAACCTGTTGCATGACGTGCTCGCCGCCGCGCGAACCGCTGGCGCCGACGCCGCCGAAGCCGTGTTCGCGCAGCGCCAATCCCTCTCCGTCAGCGTCCGCCTGGGCGAACTGGAGGAGGTCGAGCGCGAGGAATCCCGCGACATCGGCCTGCGGGTGTTCGTCGGCAAGCAGAGCGCCACGGTGTCGGGCTCGGACATCTCGGCCGAGGGCCGCGCCAAGCTGATCGACCGCGCCGTGGCCATGGCCCGCCTGGCCCCCGAGGATCCCTACGCCGCCCTGGCCCCGGCCGAGCGCCTGGCGCGCGGTCCGTTCCGGGATCTCGACCTCTACGACCCGACCGAGCCCTCGGCCGAGACCCTGGAGGCCCAGGCCCGCGAGGCCGAGGCCGCCGCCCGCGCCGTCGAGGGCGTGACCAATTCCGACGGCGGCTCGTCGTCGTGGAGCGCCTCGACCTGGCGGCTGGTCACCAGCGAGGGCTTTTCCGGCCTGCACCAGGCCAGCGGCTTCGGCGTCTCGGCCTCGGCCATCGCCGGCGAGGGCGCGGGCATGGAGCGCGGCGGCGAAGGTCGTTCGACCCGCCACGCCTCGGACCTGCCCACGCCCCAGAGCATCGGCGCCAAGGCCGGCGCCCAGGCCGTGGCCAAGCTGAACCCCCGCAAGCTGGACTCGACCACCGCCCCGGTGATCTTCGAGAACCGCCTGGCCATGTCGCTGATCAGCCCGCTGATCGGCGCGATCTCGGGCCCGTCGATCGCCCGGGGGACTTCGTTCCTGAAGGACAAGCTGGGCCAGCGGATCTTCGCCAAGGGCGTGAATCTGCTGGACGACCCGTTCCGCCTGCGCGGCCTGGGCTCGGCCCCGTTCGACGACGAGGGCGTGGCCTGCGAGGCCCGCGCCCTGATCGACGACGGCGTGCTGACCACCTGGCTGATGAACATCAGCTCGGCCAAGCAGCTGGGCCTGGAGAGCACCGGCCACGCCTCGCGTGGCCTGGCCGGCCCGTCGGGCGTCTCGACCCATAACCTGACGATGYAGCCGGGCGAGCGCGATCTGGCCGGCCTGATGGCGGACGCCGGGACGGGCCTGCTGGTGACCTCGATGTTCGGCCCCTCGCTGAACGGCAACACCGGCGACTGGTCGGTGGGCTGCTCGGGCTTCTGGTTCGAGAACGGCGTCTCGACCGGTCCCGTCACCGAGATCACCGTGGCCGGCAACCTGATCGACATCTACGCCCGCCTGGTCCCCGGCTTGGACCTGGAGCTGCGCGGCGCCAGCAACAGTCCGTCCCTGCTGGTCGACGCCCTGGCGATCGCCGGAAAATGACCGATCTGGACCTGATCCTCGCCGCGGCGCGCGAAGCCGGAGCCCTGGCGCTCTCGGCCCGCGAGGGCGGACTGAAGATCTGGTCCAAGGACGGCGGCTCGCCGGTCACCGACGCCGACCTGGCGGTCGATACGCTGCTGAAGACGACCCTCGGCGCGGCCCGCCCCGACTATGGCTGGCTGTCGGAGGAGACCGCCGACGCCCCGGCGCGCCTGGCCACGCCGCGCCAGTTCGTGGTCGACCCGATCGACGGCACCGTGGCCTTCATGAAGGGCAAGCCCTGGTTCGCCGTGTCGATCGCCGTGGTCGAGAACGGCCGCCCCATCGCCGGCGTGGTCCACGCCCCGGCCCTGGACGAGACCTATGTCGCCACCCTGGGCGGCGGCGCCTATCTGAACGGCATGGCCATCAGCCCCAGCGACACCGAGGACCTCGAGGACGCCGCCATGCTGGGCGACGCCAAGATGTTCGTGCATCCGGCCTGGGTGAACCCGTGGCCGCCGATGCGGGTGGAGAGCCGCAACTCGATCGCCTACCGCCTGTGCCTGGTGGCCGCCGGAGCCTTCGACGCGGCCGTCGCCCTGTCGCCCAAGAACGAGTGGGACCTGGCCGCCGCCGACCTGATCTGCGCCGAGGCCGGGGCGCTGCTGACAGACCATACCGGCCGCTCCTTCACGTATAACCGCGCAAATCCGCTGCTTCCGAGCGTCGTTTGCGCCAATAAGGCGCTTCACCCGTTGATCCTGTCACGCGTCGGGCATATCGACCTGCCGCAACGATAACTTCCGCGCAGGAAATTCCACGCCATGAGCGACAAGCAGCTTCTTCACCTCGTGATCGGCGGTGAACTGAAGAACGTTTCCGATATCGAGTTCCGCGACCTGTCCCAGGTCGAGTTCGTCGGCGCCTACGCCAACTATGGCGACGCCCACAAGGCCTGGAAGGCCAAGGCCCAGGCCACGGTCGACAACGCCCACGCGCGGTACTTCATCATCCACGCCCACAAGCTGCTGGATCCGAGCCTGGACTGATCCAGGCCCTCCCCCTGTGGGGGAGGCGGCCGAAGGCCGGTGGGGGGCGTTTTAGGGTCGTCGATCCGGGTTGTGGTCGAGGACGCATCACTCCCCCCTCCGTCGGCTTCGCCGACACCTCCCCCACAGGGGGAGGAGCTAGAAACTACTCCCGCCGCAAGATCCCCTCCGTCACGATCCCGCCGATCATCCCGGCCCGGAAGTCGGCCTTGATCTTCACGGGGTCGTAGTCGGGGCTCTCCACCCACTGGGTGAAGGTCAGGCCCTTGGGGGCGGCGTCCTTCAGGTAGCGCTCGAAGGTGTAGTCCAGCACGCCGGTCTTGCCCTGCTTGATGTGCAGGTACTTGAACGACAGCTGCTCCAAGGCCTCCTCGATCGGCAGGCCCAGGCGGTAGTGGGCGTAGAGCACGCTCATGATGCCGGCCCGGTCCGCGCCCGACTTGCAGTGCATCAGGGCCGGATATTCGATGCTCTCGAACAGGTCGCGGGCGCCCAGCACCCGTTCCTTGATCGGCACCTCGCGGGAGGTGATCACGAAGTCGACCATCTTCAGGCCCACCTTCTCGCAGGCGTATTTCTCCAGCGCGTAGAAGCTGCCGTCGAACCCGCCGCGCAGGTTGATGACGGTCTTGACGCCCTTCTTCTTCCACTCGGCCAGCTGGTGCGGCCACGGCTGGTTGGTGCGCACCAGCTCGGGGCTGATCCAGTGGTCGTTCTTGAAGCCCAGGCGCAGATAGGCGTGGTCGTGCCACAGGTACGAGAGGTAGGTCTTGAACCGCCCCCAGCGGGTCGTGGTGTCATAGCCGGGCAAGGGATGGTCCTTCGGTGAAGAGGCGTAATTAGGCGCCACAGCCCTGTAATGCAAAAGCCACAGCGCCGCACCCCCGCCGCAATGACAACCTATGGTCCAGCTTGACAGTACGGCCCCGAAATCCGACCCCTGCCTCCATGACCGATCCCGCCGCGCCGCAAGTGACCAACCGCGCCCTCGCCGCGCGGATCTGGCGCGAGTACCTCAAGCCCCGGCGAGGAACCCTTGCGACGGCCATGATCAGCGCCGCGATCGTCGCTGCCCTGAGCGCGGGCCTGGCCAAGGTGCTGGAGCCGGCGGTCGACCAATTGATCACCCATCCACAGCCCGGAGCCTTGTGGCGGATCCCGCTGCTGATCGCCGCGATCGCCATCTCGCGCGGCCTGTTCCAGGTGTTGCAGACGCGGTCGATCAACCAGATCGGCAACGGCGTGGTCGGCGACATGCAGGTGCGACTGTTCGGCAAGCTGGTTCGCTCGGATCTGGCTCGCCTGCGCGGCGCCCATTCCGGTTCGTACGTCTCGTCGATGCTCTACGACGCCACGCTGATCCGCGAAGCCGCGACCAGCGGCGTGGTCAACTACACCCGCGAAATCCTCACCGTGGTCGGCATGCTGGTGGTGATGTTCCAGCTCGACTGGATCCTGGCGACCGGCGTGCTGGTCGTCGCCCCCGTCGCCAGCCTGTTCATCCGTCGGTTCTCCAAGAAGACCACCAAAGCCGCCAAGGGGGCCATGGGCGAGACCTCCAACCTGTCGACGGCGATCATGGAGAGCCTGGACGGCGTCAAGATCGTCAAGATGGAGAACCGCGAGGCCTATGAGGAAGGCCGCGTGGCCGCCGTGATCGAGCGCCGCCAACGCCACCTGATCAAGGGCTCCAACGCCAAGGCCATGGCCGCCCCGGCCACCGAGACCTTCGGCGCGCTGATCACCGCCGCCGTGTTCATCTACGCCGGCTGGCGAGCCAGCACGGGCGGCATGACCGCCGGCGCGTTCACCGGCTTCCTGTTCGCCCTGGGCGCGTCGCTGCAATCGCTGCGGCAGGTCGCCAACCTGCAGACGGTGTTCAGCGAGGGCTTCACCGGCGCCCGGCGCCTGTTCGAGGCGCTGGACGTCGAGGCCGCCATCGTCGATCCGGTCGACGCCAAGGTCCTGCCGGCCGGCGAGGCGACCATCGCCTTCGACCACGTCAACTTCGCCTATGGCGACAACGCCCCGGCCCTGTCGGACGTCAGCCTGACCGCCAGCAAGGGCGAGACCGTGGCCCTGGTCGGCCCCTCGGGCGGCGGCAAAAGCTCGATCCTCAACCTGATCCCGCGCTTCTACGACGTCACCGCCGGGGCGGTGACCATCGACGGCCATGACGTGCGCGGCGTGACCCTGGCGTCCCTGCGCGACCACATCGCCCTGGTCACCCAGGAGCCGTTCCTGTTCGACGACACCATCCGCGCCAACATCGCCTACGCTCGGCCCAGCGCCGCCGAGGACGAGATCGAAGCCGCGGCCCGCCAGGCGGCGGCGCACGACTTCATCGGCGAGCTGCCCCTGGGCTACGACACCCTGGTCGGCGAGGCCGGCACGCGGCTGTCGGGCGGCCAGCGCCAGCGCATCGCCATCGCTCGCGCCTTCCTCAAGGACGCCCCGATCCTGCTGCTGGACGAGGCCACCAGCGCCCTGGACACCGAGAGCGAGGCCCAGGTCCAGGCGGCGCTGGAACGTCTGATGGCCGGCCGCACCACCATCGTGATCGCCCACCGTCTGTCGACCGTGAAGGACGCCGACCGCATCTATGTGATCGACAGGGGCCGGGTGGTCGAGACCGGCACCCACGCCTCGCTGGTCCGCCACAAGGGCCTCTACGCCCGCCTGGCCAAGGCCCAGGACCTGGATCAACTGCCGGAGACCCCTTCGGAGATCGGCGCTTGAGGCCCCTGCGTTCGCCCTGGGTCATGATCCTGATGACCAACCTGATGGTCGGCTATCTGCGGCTGGTCTACGCCACCCTGCGCTGGACCCGCGAAGGCCAGGAGCACGCCCAGGCGGTGTGGGCGCAAAGCCTGCGCGACAAGACCGGCGCGATCCTGGCCCTCTGGCATTCGCGCGTGCCCGTCGGGCCGACGACCTGGCCCCAGGGCCCGGACAAGCCGGAGATCCGCGTGCTGGTCTCGCAGTCGCGCGACGGCGAGTTCATCGCCCGCACGATCAGCAAGCTGGGCCTGCCCTCGATCCGCGGCTCGTCGGTCAAGAAGACCGACACCGCCAAGAACAAGGGCGGCGAGCAGGCCTTCCGCGACATGGTCAAATGGGTGCGCGACGGCGGGGCCATGGCCATCACGCCCGACGGCCCGCGCGGTCCGGTCGAGGAAATGCAGAAGGGCGCCCTGGCCCTGGCCCGGATGACCGGCGCGCCCGTGCTGTTCGTCGGCGTGGCCATGAAGCCGTGCATCCGCCTCAACACCTGGGACCGCACCATCATCCCCCTGCCCTTCGCCAAGGCCGCCATGGTCTGGGACGAACCGGTGGCCATGGCCCGCGACGACGACCCCGACGTGCTGCTCGAGACCTGGGCCGCGCGGCTGTCGGCCGTGAACCGACGGGCCGAGGCGATCGTGGGCGAGACGCAGCCGGTCTAGGGACCGCACGTCCAGCGGCCGGCGATGGTCCGGCTGGCGCCGTCTGCGCGGTCGTAGGTCAGGGTCGCGGGACGCGGCGGAGACTCGCCGCCGCCGATGGCCGGCCCGGTGAGCGTGATGCGGATCGTCTTGCCGGCGCCGGTGAAGACCGCGCCCTTCAGCATGCCGTCGAAACCGCCCGGGGCGGCCACCCGCTCGACATAGTCCCCCACCTTGACCACGCCCTGAGCGGCCTCCTTCGACGCGACGTTCCCCTGGGCGAACAGCAGCGGCGCGGCGTCCCCGGTGGCGAAGCTGCACGCCAGCTCGCCCTGCAACGGCTCGGCCTGCAGGTCGGCGGAGGCCAGGGGCGAAAGCTGGATCGCCGAGCCGTCGCCCCCGACGGTCGGACTTTCGGTCGGGCTTTCCGCCGGCGCGCTGGGCTCGGCGGCCACCGGCGCGGAGGGCGGCGGCGACGCCGCCGGCGTCCTGACCTCGGTCGGACCGGGAGCCGGCGCCGGATCTGAAGCGCTCGGCTCGGAGCAGGCCGTCAGGACACAGGCGGCGAGCAAAGCCGCCCATGCCACGGGTCGCTCGTGAAGTCGGATCATGTCGCGCGCTCTCCCATCGCCAGGACTACGCCCCACCTTTATCGCGGTTCCGCGACGAAAGCGCCGCGCCTGAAGGCTGGGAAGTTGATCCGTCCCGTCCTTGATGGGAGAAGACCCCATGCCGCACGATCCGCCCCACGGGCACGACCACAAGCACGACCATGATCACCACGGCCATGGCCACGATCATGACCATGGTCAC
This sequence comes from Caulobacter sp. P1_D6, assembly GCF_056406095.1. Taxonomy (NCBI): domain Bacteria; kingdom Pseudomonadati; phylum Pseudomonadota; class Alphaproteobacteria; order Caulobacterales; family Caulobacteraceae; genus Caulobacter; species Caulobacter sp. P1_D6. The sequence goes on from NZ_JBFUAW010000015.1 coordinate 36,712, forward strand.
GGGCACGGCCACGACCACCATCATCACCACGGTCCCGGCGGCCACAGCCACGCGCCCAAGGACTTCGGCAAGGCCTTCGCGATCGGCGCCGCCCTGAACATCGGCTTCGTGGCGGCCGAGACCGTCGCCGGTCTGATGACCCATTCGCTGGCCCTGCTGGCCGACGCCGGCCACAATCTTTCCGACGTGCTGGGCCTGTTCATGGCCTGGGGCGCGGTGATCCTGGCCAAGAAGGCGCCGGGCGGCCGCCACACCTACGGCCTGCGCAAGGGCACGATCCTGGCCTCGCTGACCAACGCCGTGGTGCTGCTGGTGGCGATCGGGGCCATCGCCTGGGAGGCCGTGCGCCGCTTCGCCGATCCGCAGCCGATCGAGGCCGGTCCGGTCATGATCGTCGCGGGCGTCGGCATCGTCATCAACACCGCCACGGCCCTGATGTTCATGAGGGGCTCCAAGGACGACCTGAACATCCGCGGGGCCTTCCTGCACATGGCCGCCGACGCCGCCATCTCGGCGGGGGTCGTGGTGGCCGCCGCCGCCATGTGGTTCACCGGCTGGCTGTGGCTGGACCCGGTGGTCAGCCTGGCCATCGTGGCGGTGATCGTTCTGGGCACCTGGGGCCTGCTGCGCGACTCGCTGGACCTTGCCCTGGACGCCGCCCCGCGCGGCATCGACCCCAAGGCGGTCAAGACCTGGCTGGCCGAACGCCCCGGCGTCACCGAGGTGCACGACCTGCACATCTGGGCGATGAGCACCACCGAGACGGCCATGACCGCCCACCTGGTCCGCCCCGAGAACCCGGACAACGACCAGTTCCTGCACGACATCTGCGGCGAGATGGCCAAGCGCTTCAAGATCGGCCACGTCACCATCCAGGTCGAGAGCGGCGGCGTCGCCACCTGCCACCTGGCCGGCGCGGACGCAGTGTGAGCCTTCCCCTGTCCCTGCAGCTCTATCGCGCGGCGACCACCGCGCTGGAGCCGTTCGCGCCCCTGCTGCTGGATCGCCGCGCCAAGGCCGGCAAGGAGGACCGCGCGCGGCTGCACGAGCGCCTGGCCCGGCCGACCGCCCCGCGTCCTGAAGGCCGTCTGGTCTGGCTGCACGGGGCCAGCGTCGGCGAGAGCCTGTCGATCCTGCCCCTGGTCGAACGCCTGCGGGCCGAGCGGCCGGGCGTGGCGGTCCTGGTCACCTCCGGCACCGTCACCTCGGCCGAGCTGCTGGCCCGCCGCCTGCCCGCCGGGGCGATCCACCAGTTCCTGCCGGTCGACACGCCCGGCGGCGCCCGGCGGTTCATCGACCACTGGCGGCCGGACCTGGCGGTGTTCGTCGAGAGCGAGCTGTGGCCCAACCTGCTGCTGACCGCCAAGGCGCGCGGCGTGAAGCTGGCCCTGGTCTCGGCCAAGTTGTCGGACAAGAGCTACGCCGGCTGGCAGGCCCGGCCGTTCGCGGCCTGGGAGCTTTTCAGCGGCTTCGACCTGATCCTGGCCCAGGACGGCCGGGCCGCCGACCGCCTGACCGCCCTGGGCGGGACCGTGGCCGGCGAGGCCGACCTGAAGTTCGGGGCGGACCCGCTGCCGGTCGACGAGGCGGCGCTCGCCGGCCTGCGCGCGCGGCTCGGCGACCGGCCTGTGCTGCTGGCCGCCAGCACCCACCCGGGCGAGGACGAGGTCGTCCTGGACGCCTGGCGCGCCCTGCCCGCCAATAAAGACTACGGGCGGCCGCGCCTGGTGATCGTCCCGCGTCATCCCGAACGCGGCCCGTCCATCGTCGACCTGGCCCAGGCGACCGGCGCCACGGTCAGCCTGCGCAGCCGGGAGCCCGACGTCTCCACCGAGGTCATCGTCGCCGACACCCTGGGGGAGCTGGGCCTCTGGTACCGGCTGGCCGACCTGGCCCTGGTGGCCGGCAGCCTGGTCGCCGGGATCGGCGGCCACAATCCGCTGGAGCCGGCGCGGCTGGACTGCCCGATCGTCTCGGGCCCCCACGTCGAGAACTGGCTGACCGCCTATGCCGACCTGCGCGACGCCGAGGGCGTGGCCTTCGCCGACGCCCCGGTGCTGGGCGCGCGCCTGGCCGACCTGCTGGCCGGGCCGGAGATGCTGAAGCTGCGGGCGGTCCGCGCCCGAGCCTTCGTCGCCCGGCGCGACACCGAGGCCCGCACCGGCCTTGACCGCATCCTCGCGCTGCTGGACGCGGAGATCGAGGCATGAAGCTGGCCACGCCGCGCTGGTGGTACCGCCGTGAAGGCGCGCCCAGCCCCCTCACGCGCCTGTTGCTGACCCCGCTGTCGTGGATCTGGGCCGCCCAGACCGCTCGCCGCATCGCCCGCACCCAGCCGCGCGGCGCCGACTGCGCGGTGATCTGCGTGGGCAATTTCACGGTGGGCGGGGTGGGCAAGACGCCGATCGTCCGCGAGCTTCTGCTGACCTTGACCCAGCGCGGGCGGCGGGCGCACGGCCTGTCGCGCGGCTATGGCGGCAAGCTGAAGGGCCCGGTGCGGGTCGACGTGGCGCGCCACACCGCCAAGGACGTCGGCGACGAGCCGCTGATGCTGGCCCAGGACTTCCCCATGTGGGTGTCGCGCGACCGGGTGCTGGGGGCGCGCAAGGCCGCGGCGACCGGCGCCGAGGTGGTGGTCATGGACGACGGCCACCAGAACCCCGACCTGCGCAAGACCCTGTCGCTGGTGGTGGTCGACGGCGAGACCCGCGACGACGAGTGGCCGTTCGGCGACGGCAAGGTGTTCCCGGCCGGGCCGATGCGCGAGCCGTTGAAGGTCAGCCTGGCGCGCACCGACGCGGTGATCGTGCTGCTGCCCGACGACCTGCCGGCCGCCGATCCCGCGCTGCTGGCCCTGTTCGGCGACACGCCGGTGCTGATCGCCCGGCTCGAACCCGCCGCCCCGCCGCCCAAGGGCCGCCAGGTCGGCTTCGCGGGCATCGGCAAGCCGTGGAAGGTCGAGCGCGCCCTGCAGGCCGCCGGCTGCCACCTGGTGGACTTCGCGCCCTATCCGGATCACGGCGACTACGACGAGGCGACATTGAACTTCCTGTGGGACCGGGCCCAGGCCTATAGCGCGGGCCTGGTGACGACCGAGAAGGACTGGGTGCGGTTGCCGCAGGAATGGCGGGATCGGGTGACCGCGTGGCCGGTGCGGGCGCGGTTCGAGGAAGAAGACGTGCTGGCGGCGGTGTTGGAGTCGGTTGGGCTTTAAGGCCCTCCCCCTGTGGGGGAGGTGCGGCGAAGCCGACGGTGGGGGGAGTATTCGGCAGGCGATCACCTGCAGGATCGACGACCCTAAAACGCCCCCCACCGATCGCTGCGCGATCGCCTCCCCCACGGGGGGAGGTCTTGAAGCCGCCTAAGCCCCGGCCTTCTTGGCGAACTCCCAGGCGCCCCTGGCGAGCACCGGCACCCGCGCCTCCATGATCTCCGCATGCGCGCTCGCCGCCGTGCCGTCCCGCACCCGGCCCACGATCCCCTGGCAGATCCCCGCCAGCCGGAACAGGTTGTAGCTGAAGTACCAGTCCAGGTTCGGCAGCCCATCCCGGCCGGTCGCCTTGCAGTACTGCGCCACGGCCTCCTCGATGGTCGGCACGCCGTAGGCGGTCAGGTCCGCGATCTCGGCCAGGCCCCCGCGCTGGTCGGACGGCATGACCCAGTTCATCAGGAAGTAGCTGAAGTCGGCCAGCGGATTGCCCAGGGTCGACAGCTCCCAGTCCAGCACCGCCACCACCTTCGGTTCGGCGGCGTGCAGGATCATGTTGTCCAGGCGGTAGTCGCCATGGACGATCGAGGTGACGTCGTCGGCCGGACAGCTGGTCGGCAAGAACGCGATCAGCCGGTCCATGTCCTCGATCACCTTCGTCTCGGACGCCTTGTACTGCTTGGTCCAGCGGTCGATCTGGCGGGCGAAGTAGTTGCCCGGCTTGCCGTAGTCGGCCAGGCCCACGGCGGCGTAGTCGACATTGTGCAGGGCGGCCAGGGTGGCGATCTCGGCCTCGTAGATCGCCCGGCGCTCGGCGGGCTGGTAGTCGGGCAGGGTCCCGTCCCACAGGATCCGGCCTTCGACATTGTCCATCACGTAGAAGATCGTACCGATGACCTCCTCGTCCATGCACAGGGCGTAGGCCTTGGCGACGGGGAAGCTGGCCTTGTTCAGGCCCGAGATCACCTTGAACTCGCGGTCGACGGCGTGGGCGCTGGGCAGCAGCTTGCCCGGCGGCTTGCGGCGCAGGACGTATTTCTTGGCCGGCGTGACCAGCTGATAGGTCGGATTGGACTGGCCGCCCTTGAACTGGCGCACCTCCAGCGGACCTTGATAGCCCTCGACATTGGCCTCCAGCCAGGTCGCCAGCCTGGCCTCGTCGATGGCGTGGCGCGGGTCGACGGGCTTGGTCCCGGAATTCAGATCCTGGGCGGACTGTTCGGCCACGGCCATGCGCTTACTCCCCAACGCTTGTTTGAAAGGGACATTAGAGCGTGGGGCGAAGGGTGCAAGCGCCGCGGTGCTATTCGCGAGAAAGCCAGAACCTCAGGCCCCGACCCAGGCAAGCCGCCACCAGCCACATCACCGCATACCGCGCCAGATGACCCCAGCGCCCATGCCAGTTCAGCAGCTCAATCACCACGCCCATCGAACCGATGACCACCAACGCAACATGCATCACACGCCCGGCGGCGGCGCGTTGGCCGTGATCCGGGCGAGACCGAGGCCAGATGAGCGTCGACAGGGTCATCCGTGCTGGCTCAGCGCCCGCCAGCCGATGTCGGAGCGATAGAACCCGCCCTCCAGCGACACCGTGCCCAGGGCCGCATAGGCCACGTCCCGGGCTTCGTGCAGCGTCGCGCCCAGGGCGCAGACGTTGAGCACCCGGCCGCCGGACGCCACCAGGCGGCCATCGGCGTCGCGGGTCGTTCCGGCGTGGAAGATCACCGCCTCGCCGCCAAACTCGCTGTCGGCGCCCTGGATCAGGCCGCCGGTCTTGGGGGCGTCGGGATAGCCCTCGGCGGCCAGCACCACGCAGATCGCCGCCTGGTCCAGCCACACTGGCTTGTCGGCCGAGGCCAGCTCGCCCTTGGCGGCGGCCAGCAGCAGCGGGACCAGATCGCTCTCCAGGCGCAGCATCAGGGTCTGGCATTCGGGGTCGCCGAAGCGTGCGTTGTACTCGACCAGCTTGGGGCCGGTCGGCGTCAGCATCAGCCCGGCATAGAGCACGCCCACATAGGGGCAGCCCTCTGCGGCCATGCCGGCCACGGTGGGCTCGACCAGTTCGCGCCAGGCCTGGTCGACCAGGGCCTGGGTCAGGACGGGCGGCGGCGAATAGGTGCCCATGCCGCCGGTGTTGGGGCCCTCGTCGCCGTCATAGGCGCGCTTGTGGTCCTGGGCCGCGCCGAACAGCACGGCGGTCTTGCCGTCGCAGATGGCGAACAGCGAGGCTTCCTCGCCGTGCATGAACTCCTCGATGACCACCCGCGCGCCGGCCGAGCCGAAACGGCCGCCCAGCATGTCGAGCACGGCGGCGTCGGCTTCGGCGCGGTCGGCGGCGATCACCACGCCCTTGCCGGCCGCCAGGCCGTCGGCCTTGATCACGAACGGCGCTTCCAGCGTGTCGAGGAACATCCCGGCCGAGGCCGCGTCGGTGAACACGCCATAGGCCGCCGTCGGCAGGTCGTGGCGCTGGCAGAAGTCCTTGGTGAAGGCCTTGGAGGTCTCCAGGCGCGCGGCCTGGGCGCTGCCGCCGAAACAGGGGATGCCGGCCTTGGCCAGCTCGTCGGCCAGCCCGACCTCCAGCGCCGATTCCGGACCGACCACGACCAGGTCGGCGGCGATCTCGCGGGCCAGGGCCACCAGGCCCGCCACGTCGGTGATCTTCACGGCGCGCAGTTCGGCGACCTGGGCGATCCCGGGGTTGCCCGGCGACGCCACCAGGCGTCCGCACAGCGGCGACTGGGCGATCTTCCAGGCCAGGGCGTGCTCGCGCCCGCCAGACCCGACGAGGAGGATGTTCAGCTTTTCCATGAGGGCGGGGTGTCGCGTGGCCGGAGCGCGGGGTCAAGACGAATGACGCGCGGCCGCCAACCACACCCCCTGAAGTCGCATATTGACAGAATTCGCCATTAGGTAGCATTTTGTGAGGCGACGCCCTAGCCTTCTGGCCGCCTTCCGGGAGATCGCCATGACGCTCGCGAACATCGACCATATCGTCGTCCTGATGCTGGAAAACAGGACCTTCGACGGCCTGCTGGGCTGGCTCTACCAGCACGAGACGCCCGAGGCGTTCATCCCGGCCAGTCCCGGCGCGCCCTTTCGCGGCCTGGCCTCGATCAATCCGAACAACTTCGTCAACACGGCGCTGAACGGCACGCTCAGCGCCAAGCCCGAGTACGGAGCGAGGGGATTCACCGTTCCCAACATCGCCCCCGGCGAGGAGTTCGACCAGGTCCTGACCCAGTTCTACGGCAAGAACCCCGGCCCCAATCCGCCCGTGACGATGAAGGGCGTCCTGGAGGACTTCGTCCAGGTCCTGCAGAAACGCGGCCTGAAGGACCCCGACATCCGCAACACCGCCCCGATGATCATGGAGTGCTTCACGCCCGGCCAGGCGCCGGTGCTGAACCAGCTGGCCCGCTACTACGCGGTCAGCGACGCCTGGTACGCCTCTGTGCCGTCCCAGACCAATCCCAACCGCTCGTTCCTGATGTGCGGCACCTCGAACGGCATGGTCAACAACGGCGAGCTTGAGACCAACCCCCAGGCCAAGGCGCTGGAAAAGATCCTGAAAATGGCCATCGGCGACGACCGCGTCGACGCCCCGACCATCTTCAACGCCTTGCACGAGGCCAAGGTCGACTGGAACGTCTTCTTCCAGACCAGCTACCTGCCGCAGAAGATTTCGGCCTTGATCAAGGAGCAGGGCGTCCTGCTGGCGCTGCTGGGCGCCGTGCCGGTGGTGGGACCGGGGCTGGCCCTGGCGATCGGCGCCCTGCTCGTCGCGTTCAGGCCCTACACCAAGTACCTGACCGAGCTGGCCTCCGGCGAACTGGAGTCCTGCTACACTTGGCGGCTGTTCCCGTGGATCAAGGACAAGATCCCCAAGGCCGCCGACCACTTCCACAAGCTGGACGAGTTCCACAAGAAGGCCCGCGCCGGCAAGCTGCCGAAGTTCAGCTACATCGAGCCGTACTGGACCATCGCCCACACCACGACCGACAACCCGGTCTACCAGAACCTGTTAAGCGCCTTGGGCAACGACTACCATCCGCCGGGCAGCGTCCTGGCCGGCGAGCAGTTCGTGAAGGAGGTCTACACCAGCCTGATCTCGCACAAGGCGGCTTGGGAAAAGACCCTGCTGCTGATCACCTTCGACGAGTTCGTCGGCTCGTTCGACCACCAGACCGCCGACCTGAAACCCGGCGTCGTCCAGCCGCCGTGGGCCCCGAACGGCAAGCCGCCCTACCAGAACAAGGCCGGCTTCAAGTTCGACCGCCTGGGCGCGCGGGTGCCGACCATCGTGGTCTCGCCCTATGTCAAGAAGGGCACGGTGTTTCGGTCCCCCACCCAGACGCCCTACGACCACACCTCGGTGATCGCCACCATCCTGAAGGGGATCGGCCGGCCGGACCTGGTGGGTCAGTTCGGAGCCCGGGCGCGCAACGCCCCGACCTTCGAGGACGTGCTGACCCTGCGCCAGCCGCGCACCGACGCCCGGTCGCTGCCGTTCCTGGACACCGCCCGCAAGCCCGGAGACCAGGTCCATTACGGCGACACCTTCGTGCTGAAGAATCAGAACGGCAAATATCTGAGTCCGGCCCAAGCCACCATGAAGGCGGTCGGCGGCAGCTCGATCCCCACGGCCCTGCTGAACATCTGCGTGGACCTGGGCGTGGCGGCCTGGTTCCCGACCCTGGGGCGCGACGGACGCGCGCCGCTGGCCTTCGTCAACGCGACCGCCGACCTGCCGCCCTATATCCAGCACGGCGTCCAGGTCATGCTGGTGTCGCGCGAACCGGGACCGGGGGCGCGCAACATCCTGGGCGCGTGGGCCGACTCCCACGACTGCTACTATTACGACGAGTTCCTGGAGGGCGATAACCAGAAGAAGCAGACCTGGGTGATCCAGTTCCAGTCCAGTTCGCCGATGCTGAAATACGGCGAAAAGATCCGCCTGGCCAACCGGTTCTACAGCGGCCAGCACCTGTCGCACGATCCCCGGCTGCGCCAGGGCGGCTGGCTGACCACCACCAAGGACGGCGACTGGTGGACGGTCGAGCCGGGCCCGGCCCAGGTCTGAGGCGTCAGCCCGCGGCGGCGCGGCCGGCGCGCCGACCCAGGGCCTGGAGCGCCAGATAGACCACCGCGGCGGCCCCGAAGGCCGGCAGGGTGGCGCCCACGTCGGGCGCCGCCCGGCTGAGCGCCTGATAGGCGCCGACGCCGATCGCCCAGGCGGCCAGGCCCGACAGGTTCAGCCCGCCCACGGCCGAGCCGACGAGATCAGCGCGTCGCCGGCGCACGATCAAGTGGTCGGCCAGCAGCACGCCGAACAGCGGCGCGAACACCGAGCCGATCAACAGCAGGAAGGTCTCGTACCGGGCCATCGGGGCCAGCAGGGCGACCAGCGTGCAGACCGCGCCGAAGGCCAGCGCCAGCCGGGTCGAGCGGACCCGCACCAGGGTCGCGGTCGAGATCGCCGCCGAATGGATGTCGGCGAAGGTGTTGTCGGTCTCGTCGATGACGATCAGCAGCAGGGCGATCCCGCCGCCGCTGGCCGCCAGGGCCGACAGCAGCATGCCCTCGCCGCCCCCGGCCGCCAGGGCGTAGCCGGCGCCCAGGGCCATGAACCAGACATTGGCCAACAGGTAGCCGGCGGCGCTGCCCCAGAACATGCCGCGCGGCGAGCGTCCGAAGCGGGTGTAGTCGGCGATCAGCGGCAGCCACGACAGCGGCATGGCCACCACCAGGTCGACCCCGGCCGCGAAGCTCATCTCGCCGGTTCCGGCCTTGGCCATCAGGCCTGACAGGTCGTGATCGGCCAGCAGCCGCCAGGTCAGCCAGCCGGCCCCGGCCAGCAGCAGCCACAGCCCCCAGGCGCGCAGGAACCGCCGCACGAACGACACCGGCCCCAGGATCGCCAGGCCAGTGGCCAGGGCGCCGAACAGCAGCGTCCACAGCAGCGGATTGGAGACCCCGAAGGTCTGCCGAGCCAGGGCGTCGGCCGAGTCGCGCATGGCGATGATCTCGAACGCGCCCCAGCCGGTCAGCTGGACGGCGTTCAGCACCGCCGGGATCGCCGCTCCGCGCGCGCCCAGGGCCGGCCTCAGCGATCCCATGGCCGATAGCCCGGTGTCGGCCCCGACCACCCCCGCGGCGGCCAGCAGCAGCGCGCCCAGCACCGAGCCGGTGACGATCGCCGCCAGCGCCGCGCCGAGGCTGAGACCCGGAACCAGGAAGGCCCCGGCCTGCAGCACCAGCAGGCCGATCCCCAGGCTGAACCACAGCGAGAAGGCGTCGAACGCCCCGAACGCCCGGCGTTCGGACGGCACGGGCGTCAGGGGATCATAGGAGTCGTCGAGCTGGGCCATGGCCCTGCCTTAGCAGGTCGCCTCCGGAGCGCGAAAGCCGTGGGAGCACCCATGGCCCGCCGCGCCGCTCATCGTCCCGGATCGGTGGCTAGGCCAATTTTGACCTCAAAGGGACATTTGTCATACCAGAATTTCCGAGCGCAGCCGTCAACAACCGCTAATTCGCGGCATGTCATGCCCTAAACAGCGTTTCCGAGATCCGGGTTATGGCAATCGGGGCCATGAAAGCTGGCGCCCAAGCCACACAAGCCGACGGACTGGTGTAGCCGCCTTGCAATCTGGTCATACCAATCTTGCCACCGGTGTCATAATCGGTCTAACCTGTTTCCATGCTGACGCTCGGTTCACGAGCGCGCCTGATCAACCTTTGGGGGGAACCTTGCTCAACACGTCCGTTCGTTCACTGCGCATCGGCCTGATGGCCTCGGCCGCCATCGCCGCCGTCGCGCCCGCCGCCGCCCTGGCCCAGACCGCCGCCCCAGCCGCGCCGGCGCCGACCACCGAACAGGTCGAGGAAGTCGTCGTCACCGGCATGCGCGCCACGCAGCGCAACTCGATCAACGTCAAGCGCAGCTCCGAGACGGTCGTCGACGCCATCGTCAACGACGAGATCGGCGCCCTGCCCGACAACTCGGTCGGCGACACCCTGGAGCGGATCACCGGCGTCACGGCCGACCGGTTCAAGGGCAACGCCAACGAACTGTCGGTGCGGGGCCTGGGCCCGACGCTCAGCTTCTCCACGTTCAACGGCCGCGAAGTCAGCACCGCCGGGCCGGACCGCTCGGTGGCGTTCCAGCAGTTCCCGTCCGAGCTCGTCAACGGCGTGCTGGTCTACAAGACCCAGCAGGCCGACTTCGCCGAAGGCGGAATCGCCGGCGTCATCGACCTGCGCTCGATCCGTCCGCTGGACGCCAAGCCCCGCATCCAGGCCGAATGGCGCGAGGTCTACCTGCCCAAGGACGGCGCCATCCGCGGCCGCGACGGCCTGGGCTACCGCGCCAACATCTCGGTCACGCGCCAATGGGAGACCAAGATCGGCGAGATCGGGGCCAGCCTGGGCTACCAGCACCAGGACCAGGCCGCGCCCGAGGACTACTACGCCACCAACTCCGCCTTCATCCCCTGCAACACCTCGGCCAACAACGCCAACCTGATCACCGGCACGGCCGCGGCCCAGACGGCGGCCGGCACCAGCTTCAACTGCGCCATGCGCCCGACGCTCAGCGCCGCCAACCAGGCCGGCACGACCGAGGGGCCGCTCTATTTCGCAACGACCTCGCGCACCTTCCGCCAGATCAACACCAGCGAAATCCGCGACGGCCTGATCGGCGCCCTGCAATGGCGCCCGAACCAGCGGCTCGATTTCGTCCTGGACGGCCAGTACTCCAAGCGCAGCAGCCTGGAGAACCGCAACCAGCTGGCCATCACCGAAGCCGCCCGCGGCATCAAGCCCCAGATCATCGGCGGCGAAGGCAACGACTTCAGCGACGGCGCCCTGATCAAGTACACGGGCAACTCCAACATCGAGATCCAGTTGGAAGACCGCCTGCGCGAGGAGGAATACATCGGGGGCGGCCTGGCCACGCGCTGGACCGGCGACCGCCTGACGGTGAACGGCGACGTCTCCTATTCGCAGTCGCACCGCACCGAGCTGCAGAAGGCGACGAACATGCGGTCGGGCCGCCGCGTGGTCTACACGCTGGACGGGTCCGACGACGTGGTGCCGACGGTCGACTTCATCGGCTTCGACATCAACGACCCGGCCAACTTCGTCACCGCCGTGCCGGCCAGCAACACCAACTACGCCCGCTACCGCCTGGTCACCGACCGCAAGGACGCCATCAGCGCCGTGCGCGTCGACGGCAAGTACGACCTGGGCGACGGCTTCTTCAAGAGCCTCAGCGCCGGCTTCCGTCTTTCGGAACACACCCGCAAGACCGACGCCAACAACAACGCCGACGTGGCCATCCCCATCGCCCGCGACGGCCTGACGGCGGCCCAGCTGGTGGCCCAGGCCAACACCAACTGCCGCACGCCCTTCGCGTCCAGCGAGTTCATGAAGGAGTCGTCGACCAACGTCCGCTCGTGGGCCCAGTTCGACAACGCCTGCCTGTTCCGCACCTACACCGGCCGCGACAGCAACCCGCTGCTGGCCGATTCCCGCGGCCCCGAGGACACCGACGTCACCGAGACGATCGGCGCGCTGTACGTCATGGGGTCCTTCGGGTCGGACCTGGGCAGCATCCCGGTCAGCGGCAATGTCGGCCTGCGCTACGTCACCACCAAGGTGGAATCGACCGGCTATCGCTCGGCCGTCACCGTGACCCCGTCCGTGGGCGGTTCGGTGGCGACGATCGTCACCGTGCCGGGCTCGCTGTCCGAGATCGAGGGCGAGGGCGACTACCACTACTGGCTGCCCAGCCTGAACCTGAACTTCGACCTCAACGAAAAGACCCGGCTGCGCCTGGCCGGCTCGCGGGCGATCTCGCGGGTCGGGATCGAGGAGTTCAACGTCGGGATCACCCCCGTCGTCGACGCGACGGCGACCACCGTCCAGGGGGTCCTGGCCAACTCGACCACCGGCAACCCCCAGCTCAAGCCGCTGGAAAGCTGGAATCTGGACGCCTCGCTCGAGTTCTACCTGAACAGCGACACCGCCTTCTCGTTCGCCACCTACTACAAGTGGATCAAGAACGCGGCCTTCGACGCGGTGCAGCCCTTCACCACCTCGATCGTCGCCAACGGCTCGCTGGTCGAGTTCAACGCCGTGGCCCCGGCCAACGACCCGGAGACCCGTCACCTCTACGGCTTCGAGACCAGCGCCAGCTATGTGTTCAGCGGCCTGCCCGCGCCGTGGAACGGCATGGGCACGACCATCGGCTACAACTACGCCAAGGCCGATTTCGAATTCCCCGACCCGTCGACGGTCGCGCCCTATACCGAGCCGGCCAACCTGCGCGGCCTGTCCAAGCACAACGTCAACGGCTCGCTCTACTGGGAAGGCGAACGGCTGCAGCTGCGCGCCTCCTACCGCTACCGGACCGACTACTCCAAGCCCAACAGCAGCACCAACCGCAGCGTCCGGGGCTCGGGCATCCTGAACCTGTCGGCCCAGTACGACATCACCAAGAGCATCCAGCTGAAGCTGCAGGCGCTGAACGTCACCAGCGCCCGGGACATCATGTACAAGGCCGGCGAGGACTCGATCACCGAGGTCAGCGAGAGCGGGCCGCAGTACTTCATGGGCCTGCGCTTCCGGTACTAGGCCGACCCTACGAAGGTCCAAACGTCAGCAGCCCCGGCCCCGCGGCCGGGGCTGTTTCTTTGTGAGATCGAGCCGGGGACATGCCCTTGGGCGTGTCCCCAACCGACGCACCGACAGTCTTGGGGACACGCGCGAGCGCATGTCCCCGACCGGGAAACCGGCGGGTTGGGGAGGCGGCGGAGCGTCCGGGGCGCGCCCGGCGTAGAGGTTTGGAGAATACCGTTTCGACACGTCACGGGCGCTCCGCGCGGCCGTCTTCCAGAAGCCTTCGGATCGCGGATTCTTAACCCGCTCCGATGGAGGCCCCCGGCGGGCGGAGGGGCGACGACCCCGTCCGGACCGCGCGGGCGATTTCAGCCCGCGGCTGCCGCGTTCGCCGATCCCTCCGCCGCCTGGGTTTCGTCCTGTGTTTCAAGGAACCTGCCCAGGACCGTCGCGAAGGTCGTCACCGAAGACCACCGACGAGCGCTTCCCGCTCGACCGCCCCGGCCGCACGTCGAGGTCGCCGGCCGGACGTCCTCCCCTGCGACAGGGCGAGGAGAAGTATGCGGGCGGTTTGGAGGGTGGGGACAAGTTTGGGTCGAGAATTTCTAGGGCTTTGAAATCATGGATATTTGCTCGCTGAACGCAGAGCATGGACGCGTCTTCAACCCTCTCCCATAGGGAGAGGGTTGAAGAATGCGCCCCATCCGGGACGGATGGTGGCTTGCGCTAAGCGGGCGTTCCGAGAGTCCGAGAAGGGTGGAAAGGAGACGTTAGGGTGCCTTCATTGACGAGTAGACAGGTTGCTCGCGTTGTCCATTTCGCGAAGCATAATCTTTAGGTCATCGTCGATGGCTGCCGGGTTTACGTGAGCAAGTATGAGCTTTCCGAACGCTGGCAGGCCGACAAGCATTGCCGTGACATGCCACAGACGACCGTCTTTCGTTCGCAGGTGGAACCACTGCAGACTCTGATTGAAGCCAATACGGCTGATGTCATTCCAAGCCGCGCTCTTAATCTGTCCAAAAAAGCCGCGTGATCGGATACCGCGAGTGTCGAGCTCATGCCGGTCCATCAGATATTCGACGACAATTAACACTCCTAAAAGCGCAAAACTTAAGAAGCATACGGTCGTGCCAACGGTAGTCGTGGGGTTGGGAACCAAGTTGGAGACGATAGCAAAAAACAAGCAGAGCGCGGTGCTCGCAGCCCCGATGAACAGCACGCTTAGAGGCGGCCGTAACACGATTTTTTTGGCAGAAAGCTGAGTGGCATTCGCGGCCATTTCGTAGCTCCACACAATCACAGCGGGAACTTAAAGGCGGTGACTTAAGCGATCCTAAAGCGGGGGCGGACTTCTACGGTCCTCGCATGGAGCTCTTTCCCCGACGCACGCCTCGCACGCGTTGCACCGAGGCAAACTCCGCAAACGTCCGACATGGGTCGGAAGCGGAAATTGCCGCCGGTGCCGAAACCGAACCTTCGGCCGGAGCGCCAAAAACCGGACCTTCTGAGCGTCTGCTAAGGGTGGTTTTCGGACCTAAGGACAAACCGGGAAGTATCGTCCTCCAACGCTCGCGAGCTTACCCGCATCGTCGGTTTTCCACTCCACATCAACCTCGTTGTTGCAGAGCCCTTTGGACCAATCAGCTTTCGCCGTCTTTTTGGTGAGGTCGATGACAAAGCCCTGCGAACTCAACGTAGTGACGAGTTCAGCTTCCGACGTGCCAAGCGGAAACCACCGCGCGAGGCGCGGCGGCCACTCCTCGTTAGCGATCGACACTTCCATGTTCTCTGCGATCTGAGGCGGCTTTTCATTCGGCAAGCATCCACCGAGCAGCACCGCCAATGAAACTGCGAGCAACTTCCTCATGTTGTGAGCATGAGGCCGTAATCCAAGGTCAGCAATGGGTCGATGTCGGACCTTGGCGGCCTTTCCGGAGAAGTTATGCTGCCGGCCATGATGAAAGTCGCGCCAGCCTATCTCGACAGCATATTCAAAGCCGCTGACTACGATGGCCTTGCCTGGATCTCATCAATGATCTGTGCGGCAGATAGCTTCCAGCCCAGGCATGCGACCTATGGCATTTCGCAGCCTCTCTTCGTGCTTGTCGAAGGGCTCTTGTGGTTCGCTCAAGGTGTGCGCTCTGGCGTTTGCACCTATTTTGAATCGACGCCCGTGGAGCGTCGGCAAGCCATGCTGCGCGCCCTTGACCATGAGGCGGCGCCGGATGGCTTTTTGGCCAACTACAGGTTCGGGGCAGAAGCGTGCAAGGACCCCGCCCAAGCGTCGAGCCTCGACAACTGGATCGACCGAAACGACGACGCCAACACCAGATATCTTTGGGGCCTGGCGCGGTTGCACCGGTCCGAGATTGAAGCTCTTATCGCTGAGAACTGACCTTCGAACCCGCCTTGGGTCGCTAGCGGAAGCCCGCGCAGCATCCGTAACTGCCCCAAAACGCCAACAGCCCCGACCTTTCGGCCGGGGCTGTCGCATCTTTCAAAACTGATCCGCCGTCCCTAAGCCGCGTCCAGGTCCAGCGAATACCCCGCCGAACGCACCGTGCGGATCGGATCCCCATCGACATCCCCGTTCAGCGCCTTGCGCAGCCGGCCGATGTGCACGTCCACCGTCCGCGCCTCGACATAGACGTCCGAGCCCCAGACGGCGTCCAGCAGCTGTTCGCGGCTGAACACCCGGCCCGGGTGCTGCATCAGATAGTCGAGCAGGCGGAACTCGGTCGGGCCGAGGTGGACTTCCTTGCCCTGGCGCTTCACGCGGTGGGCGACGCGGTCGATGACGATGTCGCCGACCGTGATGCGGTCGTCGGCCAGGCCCGGGCGGATGCGGCGCAGCACGGCGCGGACGCGGGCGGTCAGCTCGATCATCGAGAACGGCTTGACCACATAGTCGTCGGCCCCGGTGTCGAGACCGCGGATCCGGTCGCTCTCCTCGCCGCGCGCCGTCAGCATGATGATCGGCACGTTGCGGGTTTCGGAGCGGCCGCGCAGGCGGCGGCAGACCTCGATGCCCGAGACCTTGGGCAGCATCCAGTCGAGGATCACCAGGTCGGGCGCGCGCTCGGAGGCCATGGTCAGGGCCTCCTCGCCGTCGCCGGCCACGCCGACGACGTAGCCTTCCTTGTCGAGGTTGTAGTGCAGCAGGGTGGCCAGGGCGTCTTCGTCCTCGACCACCAGAACGTACGGAGTCACTTCGGCCGGCCCTCTTTGCTTACTTCGACAGCTCGAGCTTGGGCCGCTGGGAGATGATCTCCTCGCCGGTCAGCTCGAAATGGATGATCTCGGCGATGTTGGTGGCGTGGTCGCCGATGCGCTCGAGGTTTTTCGCCACGAACAGCAGGTGGGCGCACGGATTGATCGTCCGGGGATCGCCCATCATGTAGGTCAGCAGTTCGCGGAAGATGGCGTTGTAGTGCTCGTCCACCTCTTCGTCGCGGCCCCAGACGCCGATGGCGCGCTGCAGGTCCGACGAGGTGTAGGCGTCCAGCACGTCCTTCAGCCGGCCCTGGACCAGGCGGCCCATGCGCTCGATCGAGCGGGTCAGGGCGGTCATCGGGTCGGCTTCGGTCAGGATCAGCGCGCGCTTGCCGATGTTCTTGGCCATGTCGCCGCAGCGTTCCAGGCTCATCGAGATCTTCAAGGCGGCCACGGCGTGGCGCAGGTCCACGGCCATCGGCTGGCGCAGGGCGATCAGCCTGAAGGCCTTGCGCTCGATCTCGCCCTGCAGGGTGTCGAGCCGCTCGTCGCGGGCCACGACCTGCTGGGCCAGGGGCGCGTCGCGGCGGGCGATGCAGTCGATGGCGTCGGCGACCTGGGCCTCGGCCAGGCCGCCCATGCGGGTGACCTCGGCCGTGAGGTGGTTCAGCTCTTCGCCGTAGGATTTGACGGTATGTTCGGTCATCGCTTGTCGATCCTGCCGGTTAGCCGAAGCGGCCGGTGATGTAGTCTTGCGTGCGGGTGTCGCGAGGATTGGTGAACATCTCCTCGGTCGGACCGCTTTCGACCAGCTTGCCCAGGTGGAAGAAGGCGGTCTTCTGCGAAACGCGGGCGGCCTGGGCCATCGAGTGGGTGACGATGACGATGCAGAACTGGCTGCGCAGTTCGTCGATCAGTTCCTCGATCTTGGCCGTGGCGATCGGGTCCAGCGCCGAGCAGGGCTCGTCCATCAGGATCACTTCGGGGCTGACGGCGATGGCGCGGGCGATGACCAGGCGCTGCTGCTGGCCGCCCGACAGGCCGGTGCCGGCCTGGTGCAGGCGATCGGCGACCTCGTTCCACAGGCCGGCCTTCTTCAGGCTGGCCTCGACGATGGCCTCGAGCTCGGCCTTGCCGGTGGCCAGGCCGTGGATCTTGGGGCCGTAGGCGACGTTCTCGAAGATCGTCTTGGGGAAGGGGTTCGGCTTCTGGAACACCATGCCGACCCGCGAGCGCAGCACCACCGGGTCGACGCTCTTGGCGTTGACGTCGGCGCCGTCGATCTCGATCGAGCCCTGGACCTTGGCCGAGGGGATGGTGTCGTTCATCCGGTTGATGCAGCGCAGGAAGGTCGACTTGCCGCAGCCCGAGGGGCCGATGAAGGCGGTGACCGACTTGGCCGGCACGTCCAGGCTGACGTCGAACAGCGCCTGCTTCTCGCCGTAGAAGACATTGACGTCGCGGGCCCGGATCTTGAACTCGCTGGTGGTCACGTGACCGTGGCCGGCGGGGATCGCCGAGGCGAGGGTCGGGGCATGAGCGGCGATGGTGTCGTCGCGGTTTTCGGTCGGCATGGCGTGTCCCAGCGAAAGGGATGAAGCGAGGGGATTGAGGAAGGTCATCAGTCTACCACCGGCGTTCGAAGCGGCGGCGCAGGATCACGGCGGCGGCGTTCATGACGATCATGAAGACCAGCAGCACGATGATGGCGGCGGCGGTGCGTTCGTGGAAGGCGCGTTCCGACGCGTTCTCCCAGATGAACACCTGGACCGGCAGCACGGTGGCCGAACTGGTGAAGGTTTCCGGCGCGCCGGGCACGAAGGCGACCATGCCGATCATCAGCAGCGGCGCGGTCTCGCCCAGGGCGTGGGCCAGCGACAGGATGGCGCCGGTCATCACGCCGGGCATGGCCAGCGGCAGCACGTGGTGGAAGACGGTCTGGGCCTTGGAGGCGCCGACGCCCAGGGCGGCTTCGCGGATCGACGGCGGCACGGCCTTCAGCGAGCTGCGGGTGGCGATGATCACGGTCGGCAGGGCCATCAGGGCCAGCACCAGGCCGCCGACCAGCGGCGAGCCGCGCGGCACGTGCAGCCAGTTGATGAACAGGGCCAGGCCCAGCAGGCCGTAGACGATCGACGGCACGGCGGCCAGGTTGTTGATGTTGACCTCGATGACGTCGGTCCAGCGGTTCTTGGGAGCGAACTCCTCCAGATAGACCGCGGCCATCACGCCCACCGGGATGGCGATCACGGCGGTGATGATCAGCATCATGGCCGAGCCGATCACCGCGCCCCAGACGCCGGCCTGTTCGGGCTCGGTCGAGTCGGAGTTGGTGAAGAACTTGGTGTTGAAGCCGGCCTTGACCGTGCCGTCCTTGCTCAGGCGGTCCAGCCAGTCCAGCTGCTGGTTGTCGAGCTTGCGGTCTTCCTCGGCGGTCGAGCGCTTGATCTCGCCCTTGTAGTAGAGGTCGGCGTCGGCCTTGACCGAGCCGGTGACGTTGACGGTCTTGCCGATCAGCGAATGATCTTTCTTGATCATCTGCAGCAGCTGGTTGCCGAAGTCGCGCGAGGTCAGGTCCATGATCTTGCCCGACGTCGTGCCCAGGTCGTCGTCCTGAACGCCCAGCTTCTTCATCATCGCCTCGGCGACGATGTAGTCGTAGTTGACCCCCTCCAGCGCGTTCACGTCGATGCGCTCGGGGTTCAGATAGACCGGCACCGTCAGGGTGTGGGTCTCGAAGGTCGAGTAGCCCTGGGTGACGATCCGGCCGACCAGCACCACCAGGAAGATCATGGCGATGACGATCGCCGCGATGCCCTGGGCGCGGAACAGCTTCTCGGAGCGGTGGCGCTTCCTGAGCAGGGCGTCGCGGGCCGACAGGGCCGGGCGAGCGGCGGGACCGCCGGGGGAAATGGCCGCGTCAGTCATATTGTTCCCGGTACTTCTGGACGATGCGCAGGGCGATGATGTTGAGGCCGAGGGTGACCACGAACAGGGTCAGGCCCAGGCCGAAGGCCGACAGGGTCTTGGGGCTGTCGAACTCCTGGTCGCCGGTCAGCAGGGTGACGATCTGGACGGTCACGGTGGTGACGGTGTCCAGCGGGTTGGCGGTCAGCTTGGCCTGCAGGCCCGCGGCCATGGTGACGATCATGGTCTCGCCGACGGCGCGGGACACCGCCAGCAGCATGGCGGCCATGATGCCCGGCAGGGCGGCCGGCAGGACCACCTTCTTGACGGTCTCGGACTTGGTCGCGCCCATGGCGTAGCTGCCGTCGCGGAGCGACTGGGGCACGGCGTTGATGATGTCGTCCGACAGCGAGGAGACGAAGGGGATCAGCATGATGCCCATCACCACCCCGGCCACCAGGGCCATCTGGTTCTGCACCTGCATCAGGTACTGGGCCAGGTTGTCGAAGGGGCCGCCGACCAGCTTCTCGCCGATGCCGTTGAAGAAGGCGCGGAAGATCGGACCGACGGTCAGGGCGGCGAAGAAGCCGTAGACCACGGTCGGCACCCCGGCCAGGATCTCGAGCAGCGGCTTGATCGTCGAGCGCAGGCCGCGATTGGCGTATTCCGACAGGTAGATCGCCGAGTAGAGGCCGATCGGCGCGGCCACCAGCATGGCGATCATCATCACCAGGAAGGTGCCGGCGAACAGCGGCACGGCGCCGAAGGCCCCCGACGAGGCCACCTGATCGCTGCGCATGGCGATCTGCGGCGCCCACTCGGTGCCGAACAGGAAGCTGAGCGGCGAGACGCTCTCGAAGAAGCGCCAGCTTTCGTAGATCAGCGACATCACGATGCCGAGCGTCGTCAGGACGGCGGCGATCGAGCAGGCGATCAGCACGCCGGCGATCCAGCCCTCGACCCGGTTGCGGGCCCGGAATTCGGTGTTGATGCGCGGGGTGGCCAGCATGAAGCCGGCCAGGGCCAGCAGGCCGGCCAGGCCCAGGACCGAATAGCTGACGATGCCGTCGATGCGCTTGGCCTCGACGACCTTGGCGTCGAAGGCGGCCCGCAGCGGGCCGTCATAGCTGACCTCGCTGGCGGCCTGGCCCGTGGCGACGGCGTTGACGTCGCTGAAGAACACGTCCTGACGATCGGGGGTGAGGGCCTGGACCGCCGCCGGGCGCTCGGCCTGCAGCATGGCGTCCTCGACCCGGCCGCCGAAGGTGGCGCCCAGCAGAAGCAGCAGCGCCGCCGGGGCTCCGGCCCACAGGGCGGCGTACATGCCGTAATAGTTCGGCAGCGAGTGAAGCTTGGCGGCGGAGCCGCCGGAGGACTTCAGCGCGCGGCTTCGGCCGGCCATGAAAGCCGCGCCCGAGAACAGGACGAGGAAGAGGAGCGAGAGCCAGGTCAGCATGCGTGCGGCGGGGTCTTGCGCGAAGGGATGCGATGACGGCGCACAGCGCGCCGTACCGCCCATCCGATCTATGCCGGGCGGGCGCCGACCTTATGCGACGTTTTCACGACAGTTTTGCGACAGCGTCCGGCGAGGCGAGCTCGGGAGCCGGGCGCGAGGGCTCGGAAACCACCCGTGCCATCGGGAAATAGACCCCGAACGTGGCCCCTTCGCCCTGCACGCTTTCCACCGTCATGCCGCCCCGGTGGCGGTTCATGATGTGCTTGACGATCGCCAGGCCCAGGCCCGTGCCCGAGCGCTCGCCGCTCTTCTGGCCCTCGACCCGGTAGAATCGCTCGGTCAGGCGCGGCAGGTGCTCGCGGGCCATGCCCGGCCCGCGGTCGCTGACCCAGAGTGAGGCGTAGCGCTCCTCGACGGCGTGGTCGGGGGTCAGCAGCGACATGCGCGCGGCGGCCGGGTCGCGCGGCGCGGCGGCCATGTCCGCCGTCAGGCCCGAAAAGATCTCCACCCGCACCACGCCGTTGGCCGGGGTGTACTTGATGGCGTTGTCGACGAGGTTCTGGATCACCTGGACGATCTGGTCGCGATCGCCCTCGACCACGGCCGCGCCGCGCGGCGGCAGGACGGGGTCGAAGGTCACGGCCTTTTCCTTGCTCTGGGGGGCCAGGGCGTCCAGGACGTCGACCGTCGCCATGCCCAGGTCGACCTGGCCCAGCGGCGCGATGTGCTCGTTCAGCTCGATTCGCGACAGGCTCATCAGATCGTCGATCAGCCGCGCCATCCGCTCGGCCTGGGCCTGCATGATGCCCAGGAACTTGTCGCGCGCGCCGACGTCGTCCTTGGCGTGGCCGCGCAGGGTCTCGATGAAGCCCGACAGCGAGGCCAGGGGCGTGCGCAGCTCGTGGCTGGCGTTGGCCAGGAAGTCGGCGCGGGTGCGCTCGCTGCGGCGGGCGTCGGTCTCGTCGCTGAGGACCAGCAGGGCCAGGCGCGATCCGCGCTCGTCGGCGCCCAGCGGGGCGCAGTGCGCCGCCCATTCGCGCCCCTGGGCGCCGCCGCCCACATAGTCGACCGAGCGCCGCACGCCGCCGAACAGGCTTTCGTCGACCGCCTCCAGCACCTGCGGGCTGCGCAGGGCCGAGACCAAGAGGCCGCCGCGCGGCTGCAGCTTGAACAGGTCCCGCGCCGCGGCGTTGGCGAACACGAACCGCCGGCCGGTCAGGTCGTCGGCCTCCTCGGCGGCGATCACCATCAGCGGATCGGGCAGGGTTTCGAGAATCAGGCCGAAGGGCGGCGGCTGGTCGACCAGGGCCGGCGCGGGGGCCGGGGCGGCCGAGTCGACGGACCTGTTCAACACCCGGCGCGCCAGGACATAGCCGGTCACGCCGCTGATCAGGGCCAACGGAACGGCCGCCGCGGTGTTGGCCCCGCCCGCCGCCGCAAGCGCCAGAAGGGCCCCGGGCCCCGCGAGCACGGCTCCCCAGACGCCCAGGGGCGTGCTGACGGGCCCGTCGCGACGGGCTGACGAGGACGGCGAGGCCATCGGCATGCGGCAGTCTCGATTTCAACGAAGGGAGGATTCGGCGAACCAGATATGGCGCCCTGGGAACGCTTGCGATAGACCGTCAAACGCCTGGAAGCACGTCGGCGTCGGAAAGCACCGCAATTTCGCCGCAACGTGCCGCAATCTGGGGTCTGGGTTTATCTCCGAGGTGTCGTTCGTAATGCAGCGCAAGGTCCTGGTCGCGACTGTCGCAACCGCTCCTCTACTGGCCATGGCGTTCGGCGCTTATGCTGAGACGGTCATCAACACGGCCCGCACGACGCCGATCGCCACCGCGACGGCGACGACCGGCGGCACGGCCGACGACGTCAAGATCGACACGGGCGGGGGCATCACCCTGACCACGACCGGTCCGCTGATCACCTTGAACAGCAACAACAAGGTCACGATCGGCGGCAACGGCCTGACCAGCGTCGGCGTCGACGGCTCGACGGGCGTCCTGATCCAGGGCGGCACGACCGGCTCGGTGACCAACAACGCCGCCATCAACCTGACCGAAGACTACACCCCGACCGACGACGACAAGGACTCGGCCGGCGCGGCCAAGCCGGACGGCGACCTGGACGGTCCGTTCGCCAAGGGCCAGAACCGCTACGGCATCCGCCTGGTCGGCCCCGGCGTCTTCACCGGCGACATCACCCAGGGCTCGACCGGCGCGATCACCGTCGAGGGCAACAATTCGGCCGGCATCTCGCTGGAGACCGGCCTGGTCGGCAACCTGACCACCGGCGGCACGATCAGCGTCCTCGGTGACAACACCTATGGCGTCCATGTCACGGGCCCGGTGACCGGCAAGGTCTCGATCAACGGCGGCACGACGGTGACCGGCCTGAACGCCACCGGCGTGGCGATCGACGGCGACGTCAGCGGCGCCTTCGTCGTCCAGGGCGGCGTGACCACGACCGGCTATCGCTACACCACGCGCCCCGGCACCAAGGAACTGCGCGCGATCCTCGACGCCGACGACTTGCTGCAAGGTGGTCCGGCGGTGCGGGTGACCGCCAATGTCGGCGGCGGCATCCTGCTCGACGCGCCCCCGCTAGACACCGACACGACCAAGACCGACGAGGACAACGACGGCGTCCCCGACGCCAGCGAAGGCACCGCGGCCCTGGTCACCTACGGCGCGGCCCCGGCCCTGCTGATCGGCTCGAACGACCATGCGGTGACCATCGGCGCGGTGGGCACGGGCGACAACGCCTACGGCCTGATCACCAAGGGCGGCGTCACCGCCAACGGCGTGTACGACGGCATCGCCGCCACCGCGATCCAGATCGGCGGCAACGCCAACCAGACGACCACCGTCGCCGGCGGCGTGCGGATCGACAGCTCGGTCACCGCCACCGCCTACGAAGCCACCTCCACCGGCCTGCAGTTCAAGGCCGGCGCCAACGCGCCGACCGTGTGGAACAAGGGCGTGATCTCGGCCTTCAGCATCTCCGAGGGCCAGTTCGACTCACGCGCCATCGCCATCGACGCCGGCTCCAACGTCACCACCCTGCGCAACGCCGGTTCGATCACGTCCACCATGGGCGGCGAAAAGGGCAACGCGTACGGCGTGATCGACAACGCCGGCACGCTGACCACCATCGAGAACACCGGCCGCATCTCGGCCTCGGTCGTTCCGACCGACGACGCCGACGACAACGACGACGCCGACAACCTGGCCAGCAACGAAGTGGTCACCGGCAAGGCGATCGCCATCGACGTCAGCAAGAACACCACCGGCGTCACCCTGACCCAGAACGGCGTCAACGACGGCGACGACGGCAAGGACGGGATCGCCGACGCGGACGCCGACGGCGACGGCGTGGACGACGGCGACGAGCCGTCCATCGCGGGCGCAATCAACTTCGGCTCGGGCGCCGACACCTTCAACGTCCAGAACGGCGTCGTGGTCGGCGACATCGCCTTCGGCGCCGGGGCGGACGTCCTGAACATCAGCGGCGGCGCCACGGTGCTGACCGGGCTGCGCGATTCGGACGGCCAGCTGGCGATCAATGTCGGCAAGGGCACGCTGGGCCTGACCAACGCCGAGACCATCAACGCCACCAGCCTGAACATCGGCGCGGACAGCAGGATGGTGTTCACCGCCGATCCGGCCGCCAACAACGGGGCGGGCGCCAACACCCACATCGTGGTCTCCGGCGCGGTGAACATCGCTTCCGGCGCCCAGCTGGGCCTGCGGCTGACCAGCCTGCTGACGGCCCCGACCAGCTACACCGTCATCACCGGCGGCTCGCTGACCGCCGGCGCGATCAACCAGGACCTGCTGGGCGGCACGCCGTACCTGTACGTGGCCAGCAGCCGGGTCGACACCAACAACGTCTATCTCGACGTTCGTCGCCGCACCTCGGGCGAGATCGGCATGAACCAGGCCCAGTCCTCCGCCTATGACGCGACCTTCGCGGCGTTGAGCAAGGACAAGGACATCGCCACGGCCTATCTGGCCCAGACGACCAAGGACGGGTTCCTGGGTCTCTACGACCAGATGATGCCCGACCAGGGCGAAGGCTTCTTCGCGGCCATGCAGGACGTCACCCACGCGATCTCGTCGGCCACCGCCTTCCGCCCCGATCCGGGCGACCGCTACGGCCCCGACAGCCTGTGGATCCAGGAAATCAACACCCTGGTGCGGCGCGACACCGACGACACCATGGGTTCCGACACCCAGGCCTTCGGCTTCGTCGGCGGCTACGAGGCCATGGGCGACGCCGGCGGCGCGCTGGGCCTGACCCTGGCCTATGTCAGCATCGAAGAGCACGACATCGCCGCCAAGGTGGGCGAACAGACCACCGGCAACTTCGTCCAGCTGGGCGCCTACTGGCGTCGGGCGATCGGCGGCTGGCGCATGAACGTCGGCGGCGGCGGCGGCTACGGCTGGTACGACGGCGACCGGACGTTCAACACCGGCGACCTGAACGGCGACGGCGCCGCGGACGTCCAGCGCCACAACAGCGCCAAGTGGAACGGCTACACGTTCAACGCCTTCGCCGGCACGGCCTACGAGGCCAAGTTCGCCGGCCGCTACTTCGTCCGTCCCGAAGGCTACCTCAACTACCTCTATCTGAGCGAAGGCGAGCGCAAGGAATCGGGCGGCGGCGACGGCTTCGACCAGATCGTCCACAAGCGCAAGTCCAGCGCCTTGACCGGCGACGTCGGGGTGGTGTTCGGCGCCGACTACGGCCGCGACCTGTGGTGGCGTCCGGAAGTGCGGGTCGGCTATCGCCAACGCCTGGCCGGCGACATCGGCGACACCACGGCCCAGTACGTCAACGGCGGCACGCCGTTCACCCTGGCGTCGGCCGGCGACAAGGACGGCGCGGTGACCCTGGGCCTGGCCCTGCGGGCCGGCACGCCGATGTCCTATCTGGCCATCGAGGCCAACGCCGAGGCGGCCAAGAAGCAGAAGCGCTACAATCTGAAGCTCACCGGCCGGGCGATGTTCTAGCCTCGCGGCCGCCTCTGGACTTCAGCGGCGAATACAACGAACACTGATCAATAGGGCCCGCGCTTCGGCGCGGGCCCTTTTTCGTTTGGATTCCAGTAGCTTGACCATGCACGACGCAAGGGGCTGAAGGAAAACTCAAAGCCCCGCGCCCTTATCTCTATTTAACACGTAGGAATAATCGGCTTTTGTCCCAGTCAACGGCGACGCCGACCAAGGCGTCGAGAGGGGAAGACCATGACCAAGACCCAGACCGCCCTACGCACGGCCCTGATCGCCGGGGCCTCGCTGATCGCCATGACCGGCGCGGCGCATGCCCAGACCGCTCAGACGCCCGAGCAGCAGCAGGCCCGCATCGAGGCGCTGGAAGCCCAGCTCGAGGCGCTGTCCAGCCAGATCGCCGACCTCAAGGCCGCCACGGCCGCCAGCCTGAAGGACGTGCGCACCGCCCAGTCGGCCACCACCGTCAGCATCGCCGCCGGCAAGCCGACCATCGCCTCGGGCGACGGCGCCTTCACCGCCAACATCCACGCCGTGATGCAGCTGGACGCCACCTGGTACAACCAGGACAGCGGCCTGGGGGCCGGGGTCGTGGGCCGCGACCTGAACAGCGGCACCAACTTCCGCCGCGCCCGCCTGGGCGTCGACGGCAAGGCGTTCAAGAACTTCGACTACGGGATCCTGCTGGACTTCGGCGGCTCGGGCACGGACGGCCCCGGCGCGCTGCAGGAGATCTACCTGCAGTACAACTACGCCCCCTTCAAGGTGAAGGTCGGGGCCTTCGCGCCGAACCTGGGCCTCGAAGACGCCGCCTCGACCAACGGCTCGCTGTTCCCCGAGCGGCCTTCGGCGGCTGAAGCCGCCCGCGGCCTGGCCGGCGCCGACCGCCGCATCGCCCTGCAGGGCCAGGCCGTCGGCGAGCGCTGGATCGTCTCGGGCGCGGTGACCGGAGCCAAGACCGGCGACGGCGCCACCTTCGACGAGCAACTGGGCTATGTCGGCCGCGTCGCCTTCGTCCCGTTCAAGGGCTATGACTGGCTGGTCCACACCGGCGTCAACGCCAGCCTGATCGCCCAGCCCGCCCAGAGCACCGCGGCCGGCCCCTATCCGATCACCGTGGAAGACCGCCCCGAACTGCGTACCGACGGCACCCGCCTGGTCAGCAGCGGCGCGATCGACGCGTCCGGCGCCCGCCACTACGGCTTCGAACTGGCCGCCCAGAAGAAGAACTTCCTGATCCAGGGCGAGTATTTCGACATCGCCCTGGACCGCCGCAACCGCGCCGCCAACGTCACCGACCCGAAGTTCTCGGGCTGGTACGTCGAGGGCGGCTGGGTGCTGACCGGCGAGCAGCGCAAGTACAACCCCGCCAACTTCGCCTTCGACGCCCCGGCCATCGACAAGCCGTTCGACCCGAAGAAGGACCAGTGGGGCGCCTGGGAACTGGCGGCCCGCTACTCGGTGCTCGACCTGAACCACCACGAATACGCCACCGTGGCGGCCGACCGGGTGCGCGGCGGCCTGCAGGAGATCGCCACCTTCGGCGTCAACTGGTTCCCCAACTCGGTGGTCAAGTTCTCGCTGGACTATCTGGACGTCGACATCGACCGTCGCGACACCGCGGGCGTTCAGATCGGGCAGAGCTACAAGGCCGTCAACCTGCGCAGCCAGTACGCGTTCTAGGGCGTCAGGCATGACCAAGCTTTCCGAAGCTCGGCGGCCCAAGGGCTCCACGAGTCTCTCCCGTCGCGACCTGGTCGCGGCGGGAGCCGGGGCCGCCACCGGCCTGGGCTTGCTGGGCGGCGCCAGCGCCGCCGCCAAGCCGCTGACCCTGTTGAACGTCAGCTACGATCCGACCCGCGAGCTCTACAAGGACATCAACGCCGCCTACGCCAGGTACTGGAAGGACAAGGTCGGCCAGGATCTGGTCGTCAACCAGAGCCACGGCGGGTCGGGCAAGCAGGCCCGGTCGGTGATCGACGGCCTGCAGGCCGATGTCGTCACCCTGGCGCTGTCCAACGACATCGACGAAATCGCCAAGCGCGGCCTGATCGCCAAGAACTGGCAATCGCGCCTGCCCGACAACTCCGCCCCCTACACCTCGACGATCATCTTCCTGGTCCGCAAGGGCAATCCCTGGAAGATCAAGGACTGGGGCGACCTGGTGAAGCCGGGGATCGACATCGTCACCCCCAATCCCAAGACCGGCGGGGCGCCGCGCTGGGCCTATCTGGCCGCCTGGGCCTGGGCCCTGAAGCAGCCTGGCGGCAACGACGCGACGGCCCGCGCCTATGTCCAGCAGCTGTACCGCCAGGTGCCGGTGCTCGACACCGGCGCGCGCGGCTCGCTGACCACCTTCGTCCAGCGCGGCATCGGCGACGTCCTGCTGACCTGGGAGAACGAGGCCCACCTGGCCCGCCAGGAGTTCGGCGCCGACAAGTTCGAGATCGTCTATCCGTCGATGTCGATCCTGGCCGAGCCGTCCGTGGCCGTGGTCGACCGCAACGTCGATCGGCACAAGACCCGGGTCGTGGCGGAGGGGTATCTCAACTTCCTCTACAGCCCCGTCGCCCAGGACCTGATCGGCAAGAACAACTACCGCCCGCGCAACGCCGCGGCGGCCGCCAAGTACGCCAGCAAGTTCCCCAAGATTCCCCTGGTCACCGTCGACGGCCAGTTCGGCGGCTGGGCCAAGGCCCAGGCCCGGCACTTCGCCGACGGCGGCGTGTTCGACCAGATCTACAAACCCGGCGTTTAACCCTTTTCACGACCCACTTCTCACGCGAGCGACATCGCCATGACCCAAGATTTCAAGACCCCCACGCGTCGCGGCCTGCTGGGCTCGGCCACCGCCGGGGCCGCGGCCCTGGCCGTGCCCGCCGCCTTCGCCGGCTCGGCCCACGCCCAGGGCGTCAAGCCGCTGACCCTGTTGAACGTCAGCTACGACCCGACCCGCGAGCTCTACAAGGACATCAACGCCGCCTACGCCAAGTACTGGAAGGGCAAGGTCAACCAGGACCTGACCATCAACCAGAGCCACGGCGGTTCGGGCAAGCAGGCCCGGTCGGTGATCGACGGCCTGCAGGCCGACGTCGTCACCCTGGCCCTGGCCTACGACATCGACGAGATCGCCGCCAAGGCCAAGCTGCTGCCGGCCAACTGGCAGTCGCGCCTGCCCAACAACTCGACCCCCTACACCTCGACGATCGTGTTCCTGGTCCGCAAGGGCAATCCCTGGAAGATCAAGGACTGGGGCGACCTGGTGAAGCCGGGCATCGACGTGATCACCCCCAACCCGAAGACCTCGGGCGGGGCGCGCTGGAACTACCTGGCCGCCTGGGCCTGGGCCCTGAAGCAGCCGGGCGGCAGCCCCGCCAAGGCCGAGGCCTTCGTCAAGACGCTGTTCGAGCACGTGCCGGTGCTGGACACCGGCGCGCGCGGCGCGACCACCAGCTTCACCCAGCGCGGCCTGGGCGACGTCCTGCTGTCGTGGGAGAACGAGGCGTACCTGGCGCAGGAAGAACTGCCGGGCAAGTTCGACATCGTCTATCCGTCGCTGTCGATCCTGGCCGAACCGCCGGTGGCCCTGATCGACAAGAACGTCGACCGCCACAAGACCCGCGTCGCGGCCGAGGGCTATCTGAACTTCCTCTACAGCCCCATCGCCCAGGACCTGATCGGCAAGAACCACTATCGCCCGCGCAACCCGCAGGCCGCCGCCAAGTACGCCGGCAAGTTCAAGTCGATCCCGCTGGTCACCATCGACGACACGTTCGGCGGCTGGAAGAAGGCCCAGGCCACGCACTTCGCCGACGGCGGCCTGTTCGACAAGATCTACAAGCCCAAGTAGCTAGCTGTCGCAGACCTCCCCTCATTCCCTCTCCCCGGCGAAGGCCGGGGCCCAGATGAAACCCACGAGCGGCTCTGGGTGAATCTGGATCCCGGCCTTCGCCGGGAAGAGGGAATGAGGGGAGGTCTGTATTGAAGACCTGACCAACACCAGCGGCGGAAACCTCCTGCGAGGTTTCCGCCGTTGTGCATTTGGGCCAATGTCTGGAACCCGACCCGCCAGGCGGCGTTCAGGGAAACCACGGGGCATGTCAGCAAGTCGGGCGTCTTACGAATGACGGACATATTGCGGTCGGAACGCGCGGCGGAAGAGCTGGCCGCCGAGCACGGGGTCGGCGATCCGTTCGCGGCGGCGATCCGCGCCGCCCGCATGGCGATGATCGTCACCGACGCGCGCCAGGCCGACAACCCGATCATCTTCGCCAACGACGCCTTCCTGGCCCTGACCGGCTATCATCGCGACGAGGTCATCGGCCGCAACTGCCGCTTCCTGCAAGGCCCCGACACCGACCCCGCCGCCATCGAGGCGATGCGCCGCGCCATCGCCGACGGCGAGGATGTGGCCATCGACATCCTCAACTACCGCAAGGACGGCTCCACCTTCTGGAACGCCCTCTACCTGTCGCCGGTGCGCAGCAAGACCGGCGAGATCGTCTATTTCTTCAGCTCGCAACTGAACATCAGCGACAAGAAGCGCATCGAGTTCGAACTGGGCGACACCCGCGAGCGGCTGGAGGCGGCCGTCGAGGCCCGCACCGCCGACCTGACCCACGCCCTGCAGCAGAAGACCGCCCTGCTCCACGAGGTCGACCACCGGGTCAAGAACAACCTCCAGCTCATCTCCTCCCTGCTGCTGCTGCAGAACCGCCGCGTCACCGACCCGGCGGTCAAGAGCAGCCTGCGCGGCATGCTGGAGCGGGTCAGCGCCATCGCCACCGTCCACCGCCGCCTGTTCCAGAGCGAGGACGTCGAGCGCTTCGACGTCTCGGCCTTCGTGCGCGATCTGGTCAGCGACATGATGGGCGCGATGCGGCGCGACGACATCAAGGTGCGGCTGGATCTGGAGCGGATCGACATCGCCGCGTCCAAGGCCGCGCCCCTGGCCCTGGTGATCAGCGAACTGTTCTCCAACGCCCTGCGCCACGCCTTCCCGCCGGAAGCGATGGAGGGCCGGACGGGCGAGGTGTTTGTCGGAATCACACGGCAAGACGCTGATTTCCGGATCGAAATCACCGACGACGGCGTTGGTGTGGAGAATTCCGCATCGTCGGGCGGATTCGGTCTGACCATCGTCCAGCTGCTCTGTCAGCAGTTGAAAGCACGTCCCCAGACCACGCCCGCCGATCCTGGAACCCGCGTCGTGGTGTACCTGCCGGTCAATGGCGTTCATCACTGAGATAGGTTGGATTTGGTGATGAACGAGCGCCCGCTCGACGTCTTGATCGTGGAAGACGAGGTTCTGCTGGCCACCGAGCTGGAGTTCCTGGTCGAGGAGGTCGGCTGCAACGCCGTCGGCCTGGCCATGAGCTCCGATGAGGCGGTGGCCATGGCCAACGATCTGCGCCCGGACCTGGCCCTGGTCGACGTCCACCTGCGCGACGGGCCCACCGGCGTCGAGGTGGCCCGCACCATCCACGACAAGTGCGGCGGGGTGGCCCTGTTCATGACGGCCAACGTCAAGCGCCTGCCCGACGATTTCGCCGGCGCCTGCGGGGTGATCGGCAAGCCGTATTCCGAGCACGGCGTGAAGACCGCCCTGTCCTATCTGACGATCTGCCTGCGCGAGGGCCAGGCCCCCGGCCCGCCGCCGATCGGTCTGGAGCTGGCGCCGGCCTATGCCGCGCGCTGGGGCCTGACCGCCCTGCCCCGCGCCGGCTAGGGGTGAGCGCCAATCTCGCCGTCTCGGCCGTCGGCACGGCCGCCGCCCTGCTGTCGATCACCAGCTTCGCCCCGCAGATCGTCAAGATCTGGCGCGAGAAGGACGCCTCGTCGGTGTCGCTGCGGACCTATGTCGTCACCGTCACCGGCTTTTCCTGCTGGATCGCCTACGGCGTGCTGATCAAGGCCTGGCCCGTGATCGCCTCCAACACCGCCTGCCTGCTGATGTCGGGGGCGGTGCTGGTTCTGAAGTGGCGGTTCAGCAAGAAAAGTCATTGAACCACCCTTCGCTGTCATCCCGGACAAGGCCCGCAGGGCCGCCGATCCGGGACCGCCGGAAGCGCCTGCGTTCACGCGTCGGTCCCGGATCTTCGCGCGACGCGCTCGTCCGGGATGACAATCGGGGTTGAGTGCGTGACAGGGGTCCCGGGGTCCGCTATCGAGGCGCGCCTTTCGCCTTACAGGACCGCCGCCTTGACCGACGTCGCCGAGGAAGCGGGCTGGGCCACCGCCAAGACCCTGGCCGAAGCCCTGCCCTACATCCAGATCTACGACCGCGAGACGGTGGTGATCAAATACGGCGGTCACGCCATGGGCCAGGAGCAGGTGGCCAAGCTGTTCGCGGCCGACGCCGTGCTGCTGAAGCTGCTGGGCGTCCACCCCGTGGTGGTGCACGGCGGCGGCCCGCAGATCAGCCGCATGCTCGACAAGGCCGGCGTCAAGTCGACCTTCGTCGACGGGCTGCGCGTCACCGACGAGGCCACGATGGAAGTGGCCGAGATGGTGCTGTCGGGCGCCATCAACAAGGAAATCGCCAACTGGATCACGCTGGCGGGCGCTGAAGCCGACGTGCGCGGCGTGGGGCTGTCGGGCAAGGACGCCCGGATGATCACCGCCGAGAAGGTGACCCGCACCCGCAAGGATCCGGACAGCAACATCGAGCAGGCCGTCGACCTGGGCTTCGTGGGCGAGCCGACCAAGATCGACCCGCACATCATCCAGGCCCTGCTGACCTCGGAAACCGACTACATCCCGGTGATCGCCCCGATCGGCGTCTCGACCTCCGGCCAGACCTTCAACATCAACGCCGACACCGTGGCCGGCGCCCTGGCGGGCGCCCTGAAGGCCAAGCGGATGCTGATGCTGACCGACATCGCCGGCGTGCTGGACGGCGACGGCCAGCTGATCCGCCAGATGACCATCGCCGAGGCCCGCGGCCTGATCGAGAGCGGCGTGGCCAGCGGCGGCATGATCCCCAAGCTGGAGAACGCCATCCACGCCGTGGAGAATGGCGTCGAGGCCGTGGTCATCCTGGACGGACGCCGTCCCCACGCCATGCTGGTCGAACTGTTCAGCGAGCACGGCGCGGGCACGCTCATCTCGAAATGAGCGCTCCCGACCTGACTCACGTCGAGACCTGGCTGTTCGACCTGGACAACACCCTCTATCCGGCCGAGTCCGAGTACATGGCCCTGATCGAGGGCAAGATGACCGACTTCATGGAGCGGACCACCGGCCTGCCCCGTGACGAGGCTCGGGCCATCCAGAAGCGCTACTACACCGAGCACGGCACCACCCTGGCCGGGCTGATGATGCATCACGGCCTGGAGCCCAAGGCGTTCCTGGACGAGGTGCACGACGTCTCGATGGACCGGCTGACGCCCGACCCGGCGTTGCGGGCGGCCATCGACACCCTGCCCGGCCGCCGGCTGATCTTCACCAACGGTTCGCTGGGCCACGCCGAGCGGGTGCTGGGCCACCTGGGCCTGGACCATCTGTTCGAGGACGTCTTCGCGATCGAGACGGCCGACTACCTGCCCAAGCCGGCCATGGCGACCTTCGAGAAGATCGTCGCCCGCCACGCCTTCGGCCCGTCGGCCACGGCCTTCTTCGAGGACAGCGAGAAGAACCTGGCCCCCGCCGCGCTGATGGGCATGACCACCATCCTGGTCGGCGCCCACGCGGCCGCCTCGACCGCCGATTTCGTCCATCACCGCACGCACGACCTCGCCGGGTTCCTGACCTCGGCGCGCCTGAAGGAAGCCTGACTATGACCGCCGAACTGACCCTCGCCGACCTGCAGACCGAAGTCGAAGCCGCCTGGGAGGCCCGCGACGGCGTCTCCACCGCCACCACCGGCCCGGTGCGCACGGCGGTCGAGGAGACCCTGCTGCTGATCGACGCCGGCAAGGCCCGGGTGTCGGAAAAGATCGACGGCGAATGGACCACTCACCAGTGGCTGAAGAAGGCCGTGCTGCTGTCGTTCCGCCTGAACCCCAACAGCGTCATGCGCGCCGGGACCATGGGCGGCGCTGTCGGCCCGTGGTGGGACAAGGTGCCCAACAAGTTCGACGGCTGGGAGGCCCCGCAGTTCGAGGCCGCCGGCTTCCGCGCCGTGCCCGGCTCGATCGTCCGCCGCGGCGCCTATGTCGGCAAGAACGTCATCCTGATGCCGTCGTTCGTGAACATCGGCGCTTACGTGGACGACAGCACCATGGTCGACACCTGGGTGACGGTCGGCTCGTGCGCCCAGATCGGCAAGCGCGTCCACCTGTCGGGCGGCGTGGGCATCGGCGGCGTGCTGGAGCCCCTGCAGGCCAACCCGACCATCATCGAGGACGACTGCTTCATCGGCGCCCGTTCGGAAGTGGTCGAGGGCGTCGTCGTCGGCGAAGGCTCGGTCCTGTCGATGGGCGTGTTCATCAGCGCCTCGACCAAGATCGTCGACCGCGCCACCGGCCAGGTCCACATGGGCAAGGTGCCGCCCTACAGCGTCGTGGTGCCCGGCAGCCTGCCCGACCCCAAGGG
This sequence comes from Caulobacter sp. P1_D6, assembly GCF_056406095.1. Lineage (NCBI taxonomy): Bacteria > Pseudomonadati > Pseudomonadota > Alphaproteobacteria > Caulobacterales > Caulobacteraceae > Caulobacter > Caulobacter sp. P1_D6. Next base: position 70,667 of record NZ_JBFUAW010000015.1, read on the forward strand.
CGGCCCCAGCCTGTCCTGCGCCGTGATCGTCAAGACGGTCGACGCCAAGACCCGCTCCAAGACCAGCATCAACGACCTGCTCCGGGACTAGCTGGTATCGAGGGCGGCGTCTGGCTGGACATCAGCACGACACTGACCTTGACGGTCGTGGCGTCGTAGCTGAAGTCCAGCCGGTCATAGGTCGCGAGCAAGGCGATGCGGTTGGCCAACCTGATCTGATGGTTCAGGCCGCCGCGCGCGTCGTTGAGGCCATCAACAACGGCCTGCATTTGGTCGAGCGTTTCATTCACCTGCTGATCCGAGAGCTGACCGGCGCGATTGATCACGGTTCGACGGATGAGCGCGGCGTCACTCAACACGTAGACATCCGTGAACGGCGACGGGCTAGGGGGCAGCAAGATAGGAGACAGCGGCACATTCATCGCCGAAAACGCCTGCTGGGTCTTCAAACGATCGATGGCCTGCCCGCCATTTTCGCCTGAAAGCAGTGTGGCCGCCGCCGTGAACGGAGCTGCGGCCATCGCCGAAAGGGTCTGGACGGGCGAATACCGCAGCTGACGGTCCTTATGCAGGATCTCGTCATCCAAACGCAGGAGATCCTCCGCGTAGTTATAGCGGTACTCGTTACGCCAACCCTTTGCGGCCCTCAGCCCGCTCACGAGATCGTAGTCGGCCTTTTCGGCCGAGGTGCAAGCCTGCACGAGCTTGCGATAATCAGGCAACAGGGCGATCTTGTCAGCGTCCTCCGTCCATTTGCCCTCCATGTTGACGCCCCTCAACTTCAGGCACGCGGCCTTGAAGCCAGGGTACGCGCGAGAGCCGGCCAGGCTCGAGGAAACGCAAGCCCGCCGGAGATTTTCATAGTCGGCGACCTTGGCGACATCGGCGCTGGACCATGTCGACCCGGGGTCGAGCAGGTACAGGCACGCCACGTTCAAGTCCAAGCTGGGCAATTTGGGCGCGCCGTCGCTCGCCGCCACGATGCAGGCGGGCTTGACGGCCTTATAGGCGGTCAGGATTTTTGATGTTTCCGCCTCAGTCGCCCATTGCTCGATCCGATTGCCCACGAGCTTCAGGCACGCCGAGTTGAAGCTGGAAGAGGTCAATTGATCCTTGTCTGAAAAGCCCATCGCGATTTCGAGTTGGCTCGTCATGCGATCAAGCTCGTGATAGCGCAGGCCGATCACATCAAGGCCGATCCGGCCGCCCGCGTAGAGATCCCGCACCGGCTGACTGGCGCTGAGCTGCGCGATGATGACCGGCGCGACAGCACCGTACGTCCAATATTTCTGGGTGGTCGCACCGGCTCCCCCGCTGAGCAGCGCGCCTAGGCCGCCGACGAAGACAGCGGTGGATTCGGTGTCCAGCAACACCTGCTTGCGGCCCGCCCGCATACCGTAGAACCGCCGCAGGCAATCGGCCGCTGAGCGCACGGTCCCGACCTGATTGGTGACGTTGAGGCTTTCCGCGTCGCGCAGATTGCGAATGGTGTTGATCGCCGCCGCCCGGTCGTACTCACCGCCATGAAACCAGCCCTGCCACAAAGCCGACGGTTCGCCGCCGTTGCATTCCGCGGCTAGCCCTGCGTTGGCCCACTTGACCTCGACAGAGGGGTTGTCCGCCGCCACGGCCGCCGGCGATTTGACAGGCTCAGGCCCGGCGACCGCTGATGTCGCCCCCATGATGGCGGCCACAAGGATCAGACTCGTTATGAAGCGCATGATACGTCCCCCCAGACGAACATGCAGTCAAACACAACCTTACGGACCCTTCAATTCAAAAGTACAACTCTATCGGCTTGCACTGCCCATGACGTCGACCTGTCAGGACGACGTATACGGCGTCCCGTCGCGATGCCGGTAGAACGCCTCCCCCGCTCGCGCCACCATGTCGATGTCGGAATAGGTGCAGGTGTCCTGGTCGGGCCGGCGCGAGCCCATCTCCAGCAGCACCGCCTCGCGGTCCGAGCGGTTCTCCAGGTGATGGCCGTTGGCGACCCCGGCCTTGAACCCCGCGCAGTCGCCGGCCCGCAGGATCGTCTCGGCCCCGTCCTCGACCAGCACCACTTCGCCCTCGACCACCCAGACGAACTCGTCTTCCGCCGAATGCCAGTGGCGCTGGCTGCTCCACTGGCCGGGCGGCAGGCGCATCAGATTGACGCCGAACTGGTCGAGTCCCGCGAGGTCGCCGAGGGCCCAGCGCCGCCGGCCCTGGCACTTCGCGTCGTGAGGCGGCGGATAGTCGGCTCCGACCCGTGTCGGTGCGGCGGGGATGTCGATCTTGGGCATGGCGGTCTTCTCGGGTTTGCGTCGGGCGCCAGGGGAGCCTAAAGCCAGGACAATGACTGACACCAGCCTCTCCCTCGCTCTCGATCCCGTCGCGCTCGCGCAGGCCCTGATCCGCCGTCCGTCCGTGACCCCGGCCGACGAAGGGGCGATGGACGTCTTGCAGCGGCAGTTGGAGGCCCTGGGCTTCACCTGCCGCCGCATGAAGTTCGGCGAGATCGAGAACCTCTACGCCCGGCGTGGAACGGCGCGGCCCAACCTCTGCTTCGCGGGCCACACCGACGTGGTGCCGGTCGGCGACGACGCGGCCTGGACCGCCGGGCCGTTCGAAGCCGAGATCAAGGACGGCGTGCTCTACGGCCGCGGCGCGGTCGATATGAAGAGCGCCATCGCCGCCTTCGTCGCCGCTGTTTCGCGCTTGCCGCAAGATCTGCCGGGCTCGCTCAGCTTCCTGATCACCGGCGACGAGGAGGGCGTGGCCGAGGACGGCACCGTCCGCGTCGTCCAGGCCCTGGCCGCCGAGGGCGAAGTCATCGACCACTGCATCGTCGGCGAGCCGACCAGCGCCAACCTGCTGGGCGACATGATCAAGATCGGCCGGCGCGGCAGCATCAACGCCTGGATCGCCGTGGACGGCAAGCAGGGCCACGTGGCCTATCCGCACCGCGCCGCCAACCCGATCCCGGTGATGGTCGACATCCTCTCGCGCCTGCAGAGCCGGGCGCTGGACGAGGGCTATGCCGGCTTCCAGCCCTCGAACCTGGAAGTCACCACGGTGGACGTCGGCAACACCGCCACCAACGTCATCCCCGCCAGCGCCAAGGCCCGGATCAACATCCGCTTCAACCCGGCCCACCAGGGCAAGGACCTGCAGGCCTGGATCGAGCAGGAATGCCGCGAGGCCGCCGAGGGCTTCTCGGGTCGGGTCGAGGCGCTGTGCAAGATCAGCGGCGAGGCCTTCCTGACCGAGCCGGGGGCCTTCACCGACGTGATCGTCGCCGCCGTCGGCGACGCCACCGGCCGCGTGCCCGAGCTCTCCACCACCGGCGGCACCAGCGACGCGCGGTTCATCCGCAGCCTGTGCCCCGTGGTCGAGTTCGGCCTGGTCGGCGCCACCATGCACGCCGTCGACGAGCGGGTTCCGGTCCAGGAAATCCAGGATCTGGCCAACATCTACCAGGCCCTGATCGGCCGCTACTTCGCGGCCTTCGCGGCTTAGAACGATCGGAGGCGAAGGCGATGGACGAGCTTTCGATAGCCGACGTCCTGGCCGAGGTGGCCGTGCTGGTGAAGCCGTACTTCGGCCGGGGCCGGCCCGCCGACTACATCCCGGAGCTGGCAGACGTGACGCCGACCAAGTTCGGCATGGCCGTGCGCACGATCGGCGGCCAGGAGGCCGTGATCGGCGACGCCGACGAGGGCTTCTCGGTCCAGAGCATCACCAAGGTCTTCGCCCTGGGCCTGGCGCTCAACCGGTTCGGCGACGAGGTCTGGACCCGGGTCGGCAAGGAGCCGTCGGGCACGCCGTTCAACCATCTCTCCCAGCTGGAATCCGAGGAGGGCGTGCCGCGCAATCCGTTCATCAACGCCGGGGCCCTGGCGATCTGCGACCAGCTGATGGACGTGTTCAAGGACCCGCCGGCCCTGGTGCGCGGCTTCGCGGGCTTCCTGGCGGGCGAGAAGGTCGAGATCGACGAGGCGGTGGCGGCGTCCGAGCTGGCCAACGCCTGGCAGAACCGCGCCATCGCCAACCTGATGCGCGGCAAGGGCACGATCAGCCACGATCCCGAGGCCGTGGTCGCCGCCTATTGCCGCCAGTGCGCCCTGACCATGAGCTGCCGGCAATTGGCGCGAGCCATGCTGCCCCTGGCGGCCGGCGGCTTCTCGCCGATCGTCGAGGAGACGATCTTCCCCGAACGCCTGTCGCGGCGCCTGAACGCCCTGCTGCTGACCTGCGGCATCTATGACAGCGTCGGCAGCTTCGCCTACCGCGTGGGCCTGCCGGCGAAGAGCGGGGTCGGCGGGGGGATCGTGGCGATCGTCCCGGGCAAGGCGGCCATCGCGGTCTGGTCGCCGGAGCTGGACCGGTTCGGGACCTCGGTGGTGGGGACGGTGGCGCTGGAGCGGTTCACGCAGCTGACCAATTGTTCAGTGCTGTAGACTAGGCCCTCCCCCTGTGGGGGAGGCGATCGCGAAGCGATCGGTGGGGGGAGTTTTGGGCTCTTAGATCCAGGGCGCCGCCATCGGCCGATCACTCCCCCCACCGTCGGCTGCGCCGACACCTCCCCCACAGGGGGAGGGCCTAGGTTTCATACCCAACCCCCGTCAGATACAGCCCGTCCGCCGGCGCCACCGGCCCGCAGGCCGTGCGGTCCTTGGCCTCCAGCGCGTCCCGCACGTCCTGAGCCGTCCAACGCCCCACCCCGACC
>NZ_JBFUAW010000016.1:0-112771 GCF_056406095.1 Caulobacter sp. P1_D6
GTGGGGGAGGTGTCGGCGCAGCCGACGGAGGGGGGAGTAGCGGTGAGGTGGGACCACTCCCCCCACCGGCGCCTTCGCGCCGCCTCCCCCACAGGGGGAGGGCCTTCCTTCCGTCGTCTCCGAAAGTTTCGCCTGTGCCCCTGCTGACCCTCCTCCTGATCAACGCCGCCGTCTCCGCCGTCGCCTTCGTGGCCCTCTGGCTGGTCGGCCTCCGCCTGAGGGACGTCAGCTTCGTCGACGCCTGGTGGAGCGTGGGCATGGCGATGATCGCCTGGACCACGCTGATCCAGGTCGGCGCCACGCCGCACGGCGTGCTGCTGACCGGGCTCTGCACGGCCTGGGCCATCCGCTTGGGCGGCTACCTGCTGTGGCGCTGGCGCAAGCAGGGGCCGGACCGCCGCTACGTGACCATGATGGCCCACGCCGAGACGACGCGCGGCTGGAGCTTCGCCAAGGCCTCGGGACTGATCGTCTTCCTGCTGCAATACCTGCTGCAGGTCGTCGTGGCCCTGCCGGTGCAACTGGGTCAGGTGATCTCGGCGCCGCTGGGCTGGCTGGCGGTCGCTGGAACGGTCCTGACCTTGATCGGCCTCTGCTTCGAGAGCGTGGGCGACTGGCAGCTGGTGCGCTTCAAGGCCGATCCCGCCAACGCCGGCAAGGTGCTGGACACCGGCCTGTGGCGCTACACCCGCCATCCGAACTATTTCGGCGACGCCTGCGTGTGGTGGGGCCTGTACCTGATCGCCGCCGAGACGGGCCTGGGCGCCTGGGCCCTGCCGGGGCCGATCCTGATCACCTTCCTGCTGACCCGCTGGAGCGGCGTGCCGACCGTCGAGGGACGGATGCGCCGCAAACGCCCGGACTACGAGGCCTATGTCGCCCGCACCTCGGGCTTCGTGCCGTGGTTTCCCAAGGGCTGAGCCGCACTGTACTTTCAGGCGAACGCATGTAACCCTCGATTGAATAATCAGGGAGGTATCGTCATGCGTAAGCGTTCGATGGCTTTGGCGGTCGCGGCCGCCTCGATCCTGCTCGCGCCCCAGGCGCTCACCCCGCGGGCCCAGGCCTTCGGCACCATCCGCAGCCTGGGCCAGAACGCCGAGCACGAGCGCATCACCCGCTCGGGCCTGGCTACGTTCGGGTTCGGCGCGGACTCCATGAGCGAGATCGCCGGCAAGAACGGCACCTGGGGCGCGGTCGGCGCGCCCGACAACCCGACGCGGGGCCTGATGAGCAGCAAGGCGGCCCATTGCGACGGCGGCGACTTCTTCGCCCCCGGCGCCTATCCGCAGAGCGCGGCCACCGCCCAGAGCATCCTGACCTCGTGCCGCACCTACATCCTCAACAACATCAACGCCGCGGTGACCGACGCCGCCGGTCTGGTGAAGCCGAACCTGCAGCTGGACAGCACCAGCATCTGGGGCGGCTGCACCTTCAACGGCGCTAAGGGTCGGGCCAAGTGCAACGTCTTCGAGGACATGGGCATGGCCTTCCACGCCGCCCAGGACTTCTACTCGCACAGCAATTGGATCGACGCGCCGCGCGCCACGCCGTCGATCGCCAATCCGCAAGGGCTGAACAACACCGGACCGGCGCCCTGGCTTGGCCCCACGCCGGTGACGTTCCCGACCGGCCTGATCAGCGGCTGCTACGACGGCTTTCCGGAGTCGCTGTATTGCGGCGGGCGGATCAAGCACGCGACGCTGAACAAGGACACCGCCGGCGCCGCCCGCGGCGCGGGCGGGGCCTACACCCGCGCCATGAACGTCGCCGCCCTGGACACCCGCAACAAGTGGGCCTTCTTCGAGACCCGGCTGGTCGCCGTCTACGGTCCGGCGCGGGCCGCCAAGATGATCTGCGTGCTGAAGCGGGATAATCCGGGGAGCTGCTAGGAGCCAGGATCCTTCTCCCCTTGCGGGAGAAGGTGTCGGCATAGCCGACGAATGAAGGGGTTAAGGCGCCTGACGGCGTGCAGGCAGGGCGTTCGAAGAAAGCGTTGGCGGCGTAACCCCTCGCCCTCCCATCGCTTCGCGACGGGCCCCTCCCTCTCCCTATGGGAGAGGGTTCAGGAGATGCCGCCCGGCCCACACCGCGTGCGTCCCGCTGCTGATCTTGTGCGGCAGGGCGATCCGGCAGGTCGGGGTCATGGTCCGGGCGTCGACCACCAGGCACTCCGACGTCCCCCGGTTCTCGTCGATGATGAAGCTGACCAGATAGCCGTCGTCCTCGGTCGTCGCGCCGACGCGCGGCGCGAACGGAGCCTCGCTGGCGTAGCGGCCGGGCTCCAGCGGCAGGGACCAGCTCACGCCCGTCTCCAGGTCGTGCTTGACGAAGCCGTTGAACAGGAACCAGCCCGGCTTGGCGGTGGTGGAATAGGCGTAGCGGTAGGGCCGCCCCGCATAGGCCTGGTTGAACATCCCGAACTCCAGGATCCGCTCGTCCAGGTGCCGCTCGGTGGTCTCGCCGGTCGCCAAGTTGAACCGCCAGCGATGCAGCCGGGGCCGGAAGCTGTGCTCGTCCAGATAGGCCATCAGGTGGCCGTGGCCCTCGGGCGCGTCCTCCAGCGGGCGCGGGGTGGGGTTCTCCTGGAAGTAACCGTCGAGCACGATCTCGTCGCCGTCCTCATAGGCATTGAGCCAGTGCAGCACGTAGGTCGGGGCGGCTTCGAACCAGCGGACCTCGCCGCCGTGGCGGGGGACGATGCCGAACCGCGAGGGCACGCCCTTGTGCAGGCGCACGGCGTGGATGTCGCGCTCCAGCAGGCCGGCGTCCCAGAACACCGGCAGGTCGTTGAGGATCGACCAGTTGGCCGTGAACGCCATGTCGTGCGGCAGGCGCGGGCCGGGCAGGTCGATCGGCTGGTAGACCGTGCGCCGGCCCGAGGCGTCGACCACGCCGTAGTGCATGTAGGGCGCGTGCTTGGAGTAGTTGAAGAACAATAGCTCGCTGGTGGCCTCGTCGACCTTGGCGTGGGCCGAGACGCCGTCCAGCGGGGCCCAGGCCGCGACGCCCAGGTTCTCCAGGGTCAGGGGATCCAGGCGATAGGCCTCGCCGCACTGGTAGAAGGTGGCGATCGCCTCGCCGCGATGGACGACGATGTCGGTGCTGGCGGTGTCCTTCAGGCTTCCATGGGCGCCGAAGCCCGGCCGCTTGGACGTGCCCGGGCTGTCGGCCAGCCCGCCCCACAGGCTCTCGCCCGCCTCCTGCTCGGCCTCGAAGCCGCGGGTGCGGATGAAGCGGTTGCGGTAGCTGGCCGCGCCGTCCTTGAATTCGATCTGATGCACCATGCCGTCGCCGTCGAACGGGTGATAGCGGCCCAGCGGCTGGTGCACGGGGTTCTCGGTGTTGCGCAGGTAGACGCCGTCCAGGTCGGTCGGGATCGCGCCTTCCAGCACCTCCAGATCGACCGCGTCGACCTCCTCGTGCAGCGGCGTCCAGGCGCCGGTCATGTAGGGATGGTTGGTCGGCTGGAGCGAGGTGCGGACCGGCGGCAGGCGATCAATCTTCATGGCGTGCTCCAGCGTCCCAGCGTCGTTCCGCGCCTTGGTTCGAGCTTAGGAAGGTCAGTCTTACTGTGCAAGCGACAGAAAGAAGTTGCGCCGTCGCGCGCCGCCATTCTTTCGTCGCGCCAACGGTTCAGCTGGTGCCCAGCGTTCGCCCGAGTGAGAGTCTCGCATGCCCTTCGACAGCCCGCCTCCCGCCGAAGCGCCCTATGTCGAACAGGTGATCGTCACCGCCGCCCGCTTGCCGCCGGCCGCGTCCGAGGCGGCGTTCTCGGCGGTGCATCTGAGCGAGCGTGACCTGGCCAAATCCCAGCGGGTCGACGAGGCGGTCGGTCAGACGCCGGGGGTCTCGCTGTTCCGGCGCACTTCCAGCCTGTCGGCCAATCCGACCACGCAAGGGATCAGCCTGCGGGCCATCGCCCCGTCGGGCGCGGGCCGGACCCTGGTCACCCTGGACGGCGTGCCGCTGAACGATCCGTTCGGCGGCTGGGTGATCTGGTCGCAGCTGGCGCCGGAGTCGCTGAGCGGCGTCGACATCGTGCGCGGGGCGGGGGCGGGGCCCTACGGGGCCGGCGCCCTGACCGGCGTCATCGGCCTGAAGGAGCGCGACGCGGGCATCGCCGGCGACGTCTCGGTCGGCGAACTGGGCTCGCGACGCGCCTCGGCGGCGGCGGTCTCGACCCTGGGGCGGTTCGAATTCTTCGGCGCGGCCTCCTACGACAAGTCCGACGGCTACGTGCCGGTGCGAGGCGACGCCCAGGGCGCGGCCGACACCCGGACCGACCTCGAGGCCAAGAGCATCTCCGGCCGCGTCGACATGGCCACGGGCCTGGGCCTTCTGTCGCTGCGCGGCGGGTTCTTCGAGGAGGATCGCGGGGCGGGCCTGGCCGGCGCGCGCGCCAACGCCTCGGGCAACGTGTTCAGCGCCACCCTGGTGCGCACCCCGCGCGGCGACGCCCTGGGCTGGCGGCTGCAGGCCTGGCGACGGACCAGCGACCTGTTCAACAGCTCGGTCTCGGTGGCCGCCAACCGCTCGGCGACCACGCCGGCCAACAGCCAGGACAAGACGCCGGCCACCGGCTGGGGCCTGAACGGCGCCCTGCGCCAGAAGATCGGCGGCGTGGAGTGGGAACTGGGCGCCGACGCCCGCCTCAACGACGGCGAGGAGCGCGAGCGCTACAGCTATTCCGGCGGCGCCTACACCCGCAACCGCGTGGCGGGCGGCAAGACCTCGGTGGTCGGGGCCTATGCCGACGGTTCGTGGACGCAGGGTCCGTGGCTGGTGGCCGGCGGCCTGCGGCTCGACCATTGGGAAAACACCGACGGCTTCCGCGTCGAGCGCAACGTCCTGACCGGGGCGGTGCTGCTGGACCAGCGCCCGGCCGACCGCGACGGCGAGGTGGTCAGCGGCCGCCTGGGCGTCACCCGCGAGATCGGCGACGGGACCACTGCGCGGGCGGCCGGCTACACCGGCTTCCGGCCCGCCAGCCTCAACGAGCTCTACCGCCCGTTCCGGGTGGGCAACGACGTCACCGAGGCCAATGCGGGGCTGAAGCCCGAGCGGCTGCAGGGACTGGAGGCGGGCGTCTCGCACAAGGGCGCCAAGGGGCTGGTCGAGGCCACGGCGTTCTGGAACCGGATCGACGATCCGATCGTCAACGTCACCCTGGGCGCCGGTCCCGGGACCTTCCCGATCGGCGGCTTCGTCCCGGCCGGCGGCGTGCTGCGCCAGCGCCAGAACGCCGGGACGATCGACGCCTTCGGGCTGGAAGGCCGCGCCGAGCGCAAGGTCGGGGTCGTGACCCTCAGCTCGGCCCTGTCGGTCACCGACGCGCGGCTGGACGGCGGTTCGACCGCCCCGCAGCTGACCGGCAAACGCCCGGCTCAAGCCCCGATCTGGAGCGCCACGGCGGGGCTGTCGGCCGAGCTGACCGAAAAGCTGACCTTGGCCACCGACCTGACCTGGGAGGGCAAGCGGTTCGAGGACGATCTCAACAGCCGCGTGCTCGACCCGGCCTATCGGCTGGACGCGCGGCTGGACTGGCGCGTGCGGCCGCTGGTGACGGCCTATGTGGCGGGCGACAACCTGCTGGACGCGAACATCCAGACGTCACGGACGGCGGATGGGGTGGCGGGGTATGCCGCGCCGCGTGTGGTGCGGGTGGGGTTGCGGGTGGCGATCTAGCGGCTCACCCACTTGCCCCCACCTGACCGTTTCGCGGTCTGTCCGCCCCCAAAGGGGGCGGAGGGTTGCCGATGCACCGCGCCCTCTTCCCCCCGTGGGGGAAGACGACCGCGCAGCGGTCCGTAGGGGGCAAGTGCTCACCGCACCGGCTTGCCCCGGAACACCACCTTCGCCCCCTTCTGCACGGCCTTGCCCAGCTCCGCCGCGTCCCAGTTGGTCAGGCGCACGCAGCCATGCGAGGCCCGCTTGTTGACCAGCCTCGGATCGGGCGTGCCGTGGATGCCGAAAGTGTCCTTGGTCAGGTCGATCCAAGTCGAGCCCACCGGATTGTTTGGCCCGGCCTTGATGGTAAGCTTGCCGGTCGGCTTGCCGAACGTCAGGCGCGTGGGGTCGTAGGTGTAGGTCGGGTTCGGGGCCAGCGTGTTGACCGCCCATTCGCCGACCGGGGCCGGGCGCTCGGTGCTGCCCACCGTGGCCGGATAGACCGCCAGCAGCTTGTCGCCGTCGGCATAGGCCTTCAGCGTCCCCTTGGCGTTGTCGATCTCGATGCGGGTGACCTTGCCGTCCAGCCCGTCGGGGCCGAGCGCGGCGACGATGATCGTGGTCCCGGCCTTGGCGAAGTCGACGCCGGGATTGAGGGCCTGCAGCAGCGGCTCGTCCATGTGGAACTTCTCGGCCAGCAGCTCCATCGGCGTGCCGTAGTTCATGGCCGGCAGCTTGGCCATCGCCTCGTAGTCGTCCTTGGGGATGTCCGGGGTGAACGGGCCGGCGACGTCCTGCTCGGTGATCACGTAGTCGGTCAGGGCCGGAGCGGCGTCGGCGGCCAGGGCGTCCCAGGTCGCGGGGCTCAGCTTGCCGTCGACGGTCAGGCGATGGGCCTCCTGGAAGGCGCTGAGCGCCAGGGTCAGATTGTTGCCCTCCTGGCCGTCGATCACGCCGGGCGAGAAGTGGGCGCGGTCCAGCAGCACCTGGGCGCGGGTCAGATAGGCCTTCTTGGCCTCGGGCGTCGTGGCGGCGGGGTCGAAGGCGGCGGCGTTGACCGCCTGGGCCATCGGCGAGGGCGCGGCCGGAGCCGGGGCGGGCGGGGCGGCGACCAGGGGCGGCGCGGGCTGCGGCGCGGGAGCGGCGGGCTTCGACGCGGCCGGCTTGTCCTGCGGGGGCGCGGGGTCGGAACAGGCCGTGGTGGCCATCATGCAGCCGAGCAGCAGAACGACGGGACGCAGGGTCGAGGGCATGTAACAACTCCGAGGCGGGAACGCCTTGCCCCTCTCAAGCCTTCAGCCATGGCGAAGTTCCACGGCGGTCCTCAGGACCAAGGAGCCACCGGTTGAAGATCCTGCGTCGGCTGATCTGGGTTGTGGGGGTGCTGCTCGTCCTCGTCGCGGCGTTCCTCGCCTGGGTGATGTGGCCCAGCCGTCCCCCGCCGGCCATGCCGCCGCCGTCGGTCTCGGCGCCGCGCGAGCCGCTGGCCTACGAGCCGCCGACCTATCTGCCGTCGAACGATCCGCCGGCCAACCCGACCTTCGGGGCGGCGCCAAGCGGCTCGCCCGAGGACTGCAACGCCGGCGGGGCCTCGGCCAGCGCCGCGCCGGTCAACGCGGCCTCTCTGACCACCATGGTCTGGACGCCGTTCGGACGCCCCGAGACCGGGTGGGAGATCTACGCCCCCCGCGTCACCTACGAGATCCAGACGGCCTGCGCGCCGGGCACGCCCCGCTTCGCCGCCGCCCTGGCGCGCTGGCAGGGCGGGCATGGGCTGAAGTCGACCGGGACCTTTGATCCGGAGACCTTCAAGGTCATGCTGGTGCGCTGGCATAGGGCGCGGCCGTTCGTGAAGGTCAACGGCGAGGGGATCTGCCCCGGCGCGCCGTCGGTGGCGACCCTGTCGACCGCCAAGCCCGAGGAGAGCTACGGCGGCAAGACCATCCAGCTGCGCCCGGGCGCGATGGACGCCTATCGCCGGATGGTCGCCGAGGCCAAGGCGGCGGGGGTGGTGCGCGATCCGCGCGTGCTGACCCTGTTCTCCGGCTTCCGCGACCCGGCCGCCGACGCCGCCCGTTGCGCGCGGGACAACAACTGCCAGGGCGTGTCGCGCACCATCTGCTCGGCCCACCGCACGGGCCTGGCCATGGACCTGTTCATCGCCGCCGCGCCGGGCTTCGGGCCGGACTCCAGCGCCGATCCCAACCGGCTGGCGATGAGCCGCTCGGACGCCTATCGCTGGATGGTCGCCAACGCCGGGCGGTTCGGCTTCGTCAACTACGTGTTCGAGCCCTGGCACTGGGAGTGGACCGGCGAGCCGATGCTGCCGGGCGTGCCGATCAACAGCCTGCCGCTGTCCGGCTCGGGCCGTCCTGGCGACCCGCTGCTCGCGCCGCCTCCGACGCCGGCGCCGCCTGCCGCCACCAAGCCGTCGCCGCCGACGAAAGATCGTCCGCAACCGAAGCGGTCATGAAACTTCCTGATTTCGTGGACATTGTCTGCACGACAGCCACGTCACATAGGAAGCCATGAGCTTCGCCGCACCGCGCTTTCTCGACCGTCGCCGGATGCTCGCCGGCCTTCTGCTCGCCACCCAGGTCGCGGCCGGACCGCGCCCGGTCGCCAGGCCGCCGGTGATCACCGTGCTGGGCGATTCCATCACCTCGGGTCTCGGCCTTCCGGCGCGAGCCGCCATGCCCGCCCAGCTGCAGGCGGCCCTGATCCGGATGGGCGTCGCCGCCACGGTGCGGGCGGCTGGAGTGCCTGGCGAAACCAGCGGCGGCGGCTTGGCGCGGGTCAATTACAGCGTCGCGCGCGACACCGCCCTGTGCGTCGTCGCCCTGGGCGGCAACGACCTGCTGCAGGGGATCGAGCCCCGGGTGACCAAGGCCAATCTGCGCGCCATCCTGCAGAGCCTGCGCGACCGGCGGATCGGCGTGGTGCTGGTCGGGGTCGGCGCGCCGACGTTGTTCGGCCAGGCCTATGCGCGGGAGTTCAACGCCGTCTATCCGGCCCTGGCGCGCGAGTTCTCGGCGCCGCTCTATCCCAATATCCTGGCCGGGGTCGGCGGCTCGCGACAGCTGATGCAGGGCGACGGCATCCACCCCAACGCGGCGGGGGCGCGGGTGATCGGCGACCGCCTGGCGCCGCTGGTGGCCCAAGCGCTGCGGGCGATCCCCGCCCAGACGGCGGCTAGGTGAAGAACTCCACGGCGACCAGCACCACCCCGGCGATCCAGATCGTCTCGAAGACCATCAGCGCCACGGGCCGCCAGCCGGCGGTCATCAAGTCCTTGAACGAGGTCTTCATGCCCAGGCCCGCGATGGCCGTGACCAGGCACCAGCGCGACACCTCGTTGGCCGCGTCGGTGACCGGCTTGGCCAGCCAGCCCAGGCTGTTGACGATCACCAGCACCGCGAAGCCGATCAGGAACAGCGGCACGGTCGGCCTGGCGCCGCCGGTCGCGCCGGGACCCATGCGGGCCACGACGAAGGCGATGCCGAACACCACCGGCAGCAGCATGGTCACCCGCAGCAGCTTCACATAGGTCGCCACGTCGCCGGTGTGGGGCGAGATCATGTAGCCGGCGCCCACCACCTGGGCGACGTCGTGGATGGTGCCGCCCAGGAAAATCCCCGCCCGGGTGTGGTCCAGGTGCAGGGCCGCGGTCAGCAGCGGATAGGTGATCATGGCGATGGTCGACAGGGCCGTGACTGTGACGACGGCCAGGATGGTGTCGCGCTCGGCGTCCTTGCCGCGCGGCAGGACCGAGGCGATGGCCAGGGCCGCCGAGGCCCCGCAGATGCCGACCGCGCCGCCCGACAGCACGCCGAAGCTGGAGCGCAGGCCCATCCGTTTGGCCAGGAACGCGCCCAGGGCGATGGTCGAGCCGATGCCGACGATCACCGTGATGATCGGCGTCAGGCCCAGACCCAGGATCTGGCTGGCGGTGATGCGCGCGCCCAGCAGGGCGACGCCGAACCGCAGGATGGCCTTGGACGAGAACTCGATGCCCGGGATGCAGCGGCCTTCCTGGTGCAGGAAGTGGAAGGTCATGCCGAACAGCAGGGCGAACAGCATGACCGGCGCGCCGTAGTGCTGGGCCAGCCATTGCGAGGCCAGGGCGATGGTCACCGCCACCAGCACGCCGGGATAGAGCTTGATCAGGGCCGCCTGGCCGGGGAAGCGAGCCCGGGCCTTCGTCGCGACGGCGGGTTCGGGGCGCGACAGGCCTTCCATGCCCTCCAGCGACTGGAAGAGGGCCCGCGCGGCGGCGGTGTCGGTGTCGAGATCGGAGTTCATCGTAGGGCCCTGGGCCGGCGAGTCGCGCCGGCTGCTCCGATCGAGACCCGATGCCGGGGGCGGGGACAAGCCAAAAATAAACCCCTCGCCGCTGGGACGAGGGGTTTGACTTGGCGTCCGACGCTAGGGGCCGGGGTTAAAGCTCCCGGCCGCCGCCGCTGATGATCGGCTCGGGCTTGTGCCCGTGCGTGTGGCTGGGCGCGGCGTGCTGGTGCTTGAACATGTTGTCGACGATCTTGCCGGACCAGTTCTTCAGCATGTCCATGAACACGAACACCACCGGGATGTAGAGCAGCGACAGGAAGGTCGAGGTGATCAGGCCGCCGATGACCGCGATGGCCATCGGGGCGCGGAACTCGACGTCGGCGCCGAAGCCCAGGGCCACCGGCATCATGCCCGCGGCCATGGCGACCGTGGTCATGATGATCGGCCGGGCCCGCTTGTGGGCGGCGTCGAGCAGGGCCTCGCGGCGGGTCATGCCGCCCTTCATGGCCATGATCGCGTACTCGACCAGCAGGATCGAGTTCTTGGCCGCGATGCCCAGCAGCATCAGGATGCCGATCAGGGTCGCCATCGAGAAGCTGCTCTTGACCAGGACCAGCAGCCCGAAGGCGCCGCCGATCGCCAGGGGCAGGGCGGCCATGATGGTCACCGGGTGGGCGAAGCTGCGGAACAGCAGCACCAGCACGACGTACATCAGCAGGATGCCGGTGATCAGGGCGGCGGCGAAGCCGCTGACCATCTCCTGGATGAACTCGGCGTCGCCGGCCGCCACTTCCTTGACGCCGGCCGGCAGGGTCTTGACCGACGACAGCTCGTGGACCCGCTTGCTGGCCTCGCCGACCACGATGCCGTCGAGTTCGGCGGTGATCTCGGCCACCCGGGCCCGGTCCTGACGCGAGATCTGCGACGGGCCGGCGCCGTAGCGCACGTCGGCCACCGCGTTCAGCGGCACCGAACCGCCGTGGCTGGACGGGACCTTGAGGGTCTCGAGCACCGACATGTTCTCGCGCGCGTCGTCGGTCAGGCGCAGACGGATCGGCACCTGGCGGTCGCCCAGATTGTACTTGGGCAGGGACTGGTCGATATCGCCGATCGTGGCGACCCGCACGGCCTGCGAGATCGCGCCGGCCGAGACGCCGGCCCGCGCGGCCTGGTCGGGCTTGGGCGAGACGATGATCTCCGGACGGGCGATGGCCGCGGTGTTGACCACGTTGGCCAGGCCCGGGACGGTGCGCATCTGGGCCTCGACCGAGCGGGCGGCGGCTTCCAGTTGCTGGCCGTTGTCGCCGACCAGACGCAGGGTGTAGCTGGACCCGTCGCTGGGACCGCCGCCGTTGTTGCTGCCGGCCCCGATCCGCGCGCCGGGGATCGCCTTGAACTGGTCGACCATCAGGCGGCTGAAGTCGCGCTGGCTCATCCGTTCGCCCTTGGGCGTCAGGTCGGCGGTCAGCGAGGCCTTGTTGACGCCGTCGCTGCCGACCGCGGCGTAGACCCCGGTCACTTCGGGACGGGCCAGCAGGTCGCGGGTCATGCGCTGGGCGATGGCGTCGGTCTCGTTCAGCGTCGCGCCGGGCGGCAGTTCGACGCTGAACGGCGCGCGGCCGCGGTCGGCCGCCGGCTGGAACTCGAACGGCAGGCGCGTGGCCAGGAAGCCGGTGCCGATCAGCATCGGAATGGCCAGCAGGGCCACGACGACCTTGTGCGACAGCGACCAGTTCAGGCTCTTCAGATAGGGGCCCATCCACGCCGGATCCTTGTCCGGCTTGTGGTGGGCCTTGAGCATGTAGGCGCCCATCAACGGCGTCAGCATGCGGGCGACCACCAGGGAGAACAGCACCGAAACGCAAGCCGCCAGGGCGAAGGCCTTGAAGAACTGGCCGATGATCCCCGGCATGAAGCCGACCGGCGCGAACACCGCCACGATGGTGAAGGTGGTGGCCACGACCGCCAGACCGATCTCGTCGGCGGCCTCCATGGCCGCGTGGTAGGGCGATTTGCCCCCGCGCATGTGGCGGACGATGTTCTCGATCTCGACGATGGCGTCGTCGACCAGGATCCCGACGGTCAAGGACAGGGCCAGCAGGGTGACGCCGTTCAGCGACTGGCCCAGCGGCGCCATGACCGCGAAGGTCGGCAGCAGCGACAGCGGGATGGCCACGGCGGCGAGGAAGGTGGCGCGCCAGTCGCGCAGGAACAGCAGCACCACCAGCACCGCCAGCAGGGCGCCCAGGCCCAGCGCCTCGAGCGAAGCGTAGTAGCTGTCCTCGATGTATTTCACATTCGAGGTCAGTTCGACGATCTGCAGTTCGGGGTGCGCCTTGTCGAGCTTCTCGACCTCCTCGCGGACCTTCTCGGCGACCTTGACCTCGGAGGCGCCGCGCGAGCGGACCATGTTGAAGGTCACGACTTCCTGGTTGTTGAAGCGCGCCTGATCGCGCGGCTCGGCCCAGTGGTCGGTGACCTCGCCCAGGTCGCCCAGGCGCACGGTCTCGCCGTTGTTCAGCTGGACGCGGGTCTCGCGCAACTGGTCGACGGTGTTGGCCGCGCCCAGGGTGCGGATGGCGCGCTCGGAGCCCGAGACGGTCACCCGCCCGCCCGGCAGGTCGGCGTTGGCCGATTGCAGCGCCTGGCTGACCTCGGCCGCCGTGACCCCGCGCGCCGCCAGGCGATCTGGATCGAGCGCCACCTGGATCTCGCGGCTGACGCCGCCCTGGCGATTGACCTCGCCGATGCCCTTGATGGCCAGCAGGGCCCGGCTGACGTCGTGGTCGACGAACCAGCTGCGTTGTTCGGGCGTCAGCGTCGGGGCCTGGACCACGTAGGTGATCAGCGGATTGCCCGAGATGTCGATGCGCGTGACGTTGGGGATCTGCATGTCCTGCGGCAGCGAGCTCTGCAGGTTGGACATGGCGTTGCGGACGTCGTTGGTGACCCGCTCGTGGTCGACGCCCAGCTCGAACTCGATGAAGGTCGAGGAATAGCCGTCGCCGACCGTCGAGCTGATGTGGCGAACCTGGCCCAGGCCGGCGATCGAGTCCTCGATCAGCCGCGTGACCTGGGTCTCCAGCTCGGTCGGGGCCGCGCCGGGGCGCGAGGCGTTGACGATCACCAGCGGCAGGTCGACGTCCGGGTTGTCGTTGATGCGCATGCTGGTGAAGCCGGAGATCCCGGCCAGGGTGAGCAGCACGAACAGCAGGATGACGGGGATCGGGTTCTTGATCGCCCAGCGCGAGATGTTGTTGTGGTTAGGGCTCGGATTTTCCATCGCGATCCCCTAGCGCTTGGCGGCGACGGCGGGAGCCGCCCGGGCCGTCGGCGCGGCGGCGGCGATGCGCACCGCGTCGTTGTCGCCCAGGAAGCCCGCCCCGTCGACCACGACGCGCTCGCCGGCGTTCAGGCCTTCGGCCGACGTCATGTCGGCGTTGCGCGCCAGGATGTCGATGCGCCGGAAGCGGGCGTGGTTGTTGGCGCCGACCACGAACACGCCGGGCTGGTTCTGGCGGTAGAGGATGGCGGCGGTCGGGATGGTCGGGGCGGGGCGGTTGCCGGCCGCGATCTGGGCGCGGGCGAACATGCCCGAGCGGAAGCCGCCGCCGGGCGCCAGGCTGATGCGGGCCAGACCGACGCGGGTCTGGACGTTGACCTCGGACGTGACGATGCGGACCGTGCCGGTGGTCTGGCCGACCTGGTCGGAGGTTACCGTGGCGGGCATGCCGGCCTGGATGGCCAGCAGGTCGGCTTCGGGGACCTCGGCGTCCAGCTCCAGTCGGCCGTCGCGGACGATGCGGAACAGCTCGGTCCCGGCCGAGACGATCTGGCCCTTGGTGACGCTGCGGCGGCTGATCAGGCCCGAGACCGGCGCGCGGATGGCGGCCTGGCCGAGGCGGGCGGTGGTCTCGTTGCGCGAGGCGTCGGCGGCCGCCAGCTGGGCGAGGGCCGTCTGCTGGCGGGCGGTGGCGGTGTCGAGCGAGGCTTGCGACAGATAGCCCTTGGCCTGCAGCTCGCGCGAGCGGCCCAGCGCCGCCTGGGCCTCGGCCAGGGTGGCCTTGGCGCTGGCCACGGCGGCTTCCTGCTGGCGCAACTGGGCGCGCAGCATGGTGTCGTTCAGGGCGACCAGGATCTGGCCCTGGCGTACGGTCTGGCCTTCCTCGGCGTTGACCGACACGGCGGTCAGGCCGCCGGTCTCGGCGCCGACGGGCACCTCTTCCCAGGGCGTGACGGTGCCGGAGGCGTTGATGATCCGCGGCAGCGACTGGATGCTCACCACGGCGACGCTGACGGTCTGGCTGGCGGTCTGCGAGGGCTTGGGCGTCTTGGCCTTGGCCTTGTCGCCATGGTCGCAAGCGGCCAGCCCCAGGACGCCGATGCAGAGCACCACGGGTAACGCAGTCGAACGCAGGCCGCGTTGTTTGATCCGTTGATGCACGACCACCTCAGCTCCGATTATTTGAACAGCCAACGCCTTCTAGCCGAGAAACGCTGTTCACCGGATTAAATGATCGTAAGGAGGCGCGGCGAGATCAGGCCAGCCGGTCTGGACGAGGTCCGGAGCGCCGTCCGGCGTTCCAGGCGCCGATCAAAAGGGCGCCCATCACCAGGTAACTGAGCAGGCTGCCGGCCACGTAATAGGCGCGGGGGATGATCTGCCTGTCGATCGCGGCGGCCAGATGAACCAGGGCGCTGACGCCCTGGAAGGCCACGGCCGCCATGGTCCACCAGCGATCCGAGGTGAGGGCCAGGTAGAGCAGCACCAGCAGCAGCAGCATGTCGACCACCAGCACGCCGCTCTGGGCGCCGAGGGTCTGCTGGTCGTCCTGCACCAGGGGGCTGACGAACCAGGCCGCGACCATGGCCGTCGCAGCGACCCGCTCGACCCAGCGTCCGCGCCAGATGGCGAAGCCGCAACAGGTCAGCAGCACGGCGAGGCTGAACAGCTGGTCGGGGGTCTGGACGTACATCCGCGGTGTTTTCTGGGGGGCGAGGTTTCGGCAGGATAACCTGATCCGCGGCCGAAACCGATCCACCAAGTCGCGGGCCCGATCACATGTGGGGGTGCAGTGGTCGGGCCCGCGGCGCGAGGCCTGAGGGGGGAGGGTTCAGGCGACTTCGCGCGTGGTCGGCACGGCCCGCAGGCTGCCGATCAAGCTGGGGGGCGGCTTCTTGCCGCCGCCGCCGAAGGAAACGGCCGAGAGGCCGATGTCGTGCTGGGCCTTGCTGAGGCCCTGGTGGGTTTCGAGGATGTTCTGCCGGGCCACGCCCAGGGCGCGCATCGTCTCGATCGCGCTGATCAGGGCGTCCTGGCCGACCATCACCGACAGGTTGGCGGCTTCCCGCGAGGCCGGCATCAGGGTGGTCAGGGCGGCGGTGCTGGCGATGGCCGCGTCGATGGCCTTCTCGGCGGCGAACAGGGCTTCGGCGACGGCCTCGGCGGCCTGACGGCGTTCCTTGAGCATGACGGTTCTCCTCGCGCCGCCCATGTGTCTGGGGGAAGCGGCGCGTCATCGGGTGAAGTTGGAGAGCGTCCGGGACGCGACGGTCTAGAACAGGCCCCGAAGGGCGTGCAGGCCGGCGAGCAGGGATCCGAACGCGAAGGCGGTCGCGAGCATCACGGCGGCGATGAACGCCAGCCGTTGGCCGACGGTCAGGTCATTGGGGCCTCCCCAAGTTCCGAACGGCCTGGAGAGAGGAAGCTCTCGTCCATCAGGGCGCCGGCCACGCAGAGAATCTCCCGCAGCACCATTTCCGGCGGTTTGAAATTCGCCTGCTTGCGCGTCGCGCTGACCAGGTCCGACGCCATCATGGCGCTCTGGGCGGTCGCCGCCAGGCTGGCGAGCTGACGTTCCAGTTCGGTCCAGGTGAAGCCCGGAACCCGCTCGTCCTGCGAGTTGAGGGTCGGCCAGGTCTTGTGAAAGTTCAGGGCGTCGCGGCGCAGGCTGAGGGCCTGGTCGATCGCGTCCTTCTGGGAGTCCGTGAGTGGCGGCACGTGCTGTTCCTTCCTCGATATCGCGGCCTTCGACCTCGCGGTCGGTTCGCCGTGAAACCTCGACGGGGTCAAAAGACCTGGAGGGAGGATGAGCAGGGGCGGGAGGGGGGGCTAGTCCCGCCGCGTCGGACCCCGACGCGATCGGAGGGGGGGTCTGGTTGCGCGGCGAGACCAGGCGGGCGGCCTCGTAGCGGTCGGTGACGCCCAGGCGTCGCCGCGCCTTGTCCAGGTGCCAGTCGACGGTGTGCTTGGACAGGCCGAGCCGACGCGCGATCTCCTTCGAGCTGAGATGCTCGTCCACGAGACGCAGGCAATCACGCTCACGCGGCGTCAGTCGCTCCATACCGCTCACTGTCCGGTCCAAGCCGTCGGCCCCCACGTTCATGGGTTGATTGTATTCCGAAGGCGCTCCACCGCAAGGTGCGGTCAGCTCCTCGGCAAATCCGAGGCTGCCAGATTGGACGAAATCTTCCACAGGTCGATGGCGCCCTCGGTCGCGTGGCGGTCGATCTCGCCCAATTCCTCGGCGGTGAAGGCCAGGGTGTTCAGCGCCGCCAGCGAGTCCTCGAGCTGGGCCACGGTGCGCGCGCCGATCAGGGCCGAGGTGACGCGCGGGTCGCGCAGCACCCAGGCCAGGGCCATCTGGGCCAGGCTCTGGCCGCGGGCCTTGGCGATCTCGTTCAGCGCCTGGATGCGGGCGATGTTGTCGGCGCTCAGCAAGTGACCGCCCAGCGAGCCGGCCTTGGCCGCGCGGGAATCCTGGGGCACGCCGCCCAGGTACTTGTTGGTCAGCATGCCCTGGGCCAGCGGCGAGAAGGCGATGCAGCCGACGCCGAGATCTTCCAAGGTGTCGAGCAGGCTGTCCTCGATCCAGCGGTTCAGCATCGAATAGGACGGCTGGTGGATCAGCAGCGGCACGCCTTCCGACTTCAGGATGGCGGCGGCCTGGCGGGTCAGGTCGGGCGAATAGGACGAGATGCCGACGTACAGCGCCTTGCCCTGCCGGTGCAGGTGGGCCAGGGCGCCCATGGTCTCTTCCAGCGGCGTGGTCGGGTCGACGCGGTGCGAATAGAAGATGTCGACATAGTCCAGGCCCATGCGCTTGAGGCTCTGGTCGCAGCTGGCGATCAGGTATTTGCGCGAGCCGCCGACGCCGCCGTACGGGCCCGGCCACATGTCCCAGCCGGCCTTGGTCGAGATGACCAGTTCGTCGCGGTGGGCGGCGAAGTCGGCGGCCATGACCCTGCCGAAGTTCTCCTCGGCCGAGCCGTAGGGCGGGCCGTAGTTGTTGGCCAGGTCGAAGTGGGTGACGCCCAGGTCGAACGCCCGGCGCAGGATGGCGCGGCCGGTCTCGAACACGTCCGCGCCCCCGAAGTTCTGCCACAGGCCCAGCGAGATCGCCGGCAGGTCCAGGCCGCTGCGGCCGGTCCGGCGATAGGGCATGGCGTCATAGCGGGTCGGGGCGGCGACGTAGGGCTTCTGCACGGGAACATCCTGTGTGGGGAGAGCACGAGGGCGCGGATGGAATGGCCTGAAACGCGCGCCCTGTCATCCCGGATCAGCGCGGAACCAGCGCCCCGTGGATCGGCTCGACCCATGCATCCTTCTTGATGTCGTAGGCGATGAAGTCGCTGTCGAACTGCCAGTAGGCCCAAGCCCAGCCGCGGGCCTCGGCCTCGCGGGCGGCGGCGGCGGTGTAGGCGACGCGCGAGGCCGTGTCGCCCTTGTCGTAGGCGCCGAACTCGCCCAGCAGCATCGGGCGGTCGTGCGCCTTGGCCCAGGCCTGGACGCCGTCGAAGTCGGTCTTCATCCGCTGGCGCTCGGCCTCCGTGCCCCAGGTGACGCCCAGCTTGGGCGTGTCTGGATTCCACGATGCGCCCTGGTGGGTGAACTCCATGGGCAGATAGTAGTGGACGGTGGCGATCAGATGCCGGTCGGCCTCCGGCAGCTTCAGCTGGTCCAGGTGGCTGATATTGTTCCAGAAGGCCGGGCCGACCACGACGTTGCGGGTCGGGTTGGTGGCGCGGACCACCGGCAGCAGCTCGGCCACCCAGGCGTTCCACACCTCGTCGGTCAGGCCCTTGCAGGGCTCGTTCAGCAGCTCGAACACCACGCCGTCGGGGGCGTCCTTGTAGTGCTCGCCGATCTGCTTCCAGAAGGCGACCAGCTTGGGTTTGCAGGCGACGGGGTCCTCGCCGCAGACGTTGAAGTCGTGCTCGTCCAGGATGACGGTCAGCTTCTGGGCCAGGGCGGCCTGGACCACCTGGTCCAGCGTCTTCAGCCAGGTCGGGTCCAGCCGGTTGTCGGCGTCCATGTGCGAGAAGGCGTGCAGGTTCAGCCGCACAGTGTCGAACCCGCCGTCCTTGATGGTCTTGAAATGGCGCATCTGGAAGCGGGCCTTGGCCGGGTCCTTCCAGATCGGGTCGTAGCCCAGGACGTTGATCCCCCGGGTCATGGCCTTGACCTGGTCCCGCGCCGAGATCTCGCGCGCTGCGGCCGGCATGGCGACGAGGGACGACAGCACGGCGCAGGCGGCCAGAACCTTGAAGGCTTTGAGCATGGCGTTTCCTCGGGCGGCCTCTGGGGATCTTGAGCGTGACAACGCTGTCAGAATTACCCGGAAAACGCCGGCGCGCAACGCCCCATCCGGCGCCGGTCGTCAGGCGTCGCGGCGGGCGGAGGCGGACTCGGTGTCGGGCGAGGCAGCGCGGATCAGGTCCAGCACGTCGACCAGGATGATCTGCATGGCCTTCTGGGCGGCCTCGGCGTCGCGGGCGAAGATCGCGTCGGCCACGTCCTCGTGCGAGGGGATCGAGGCGGTGCGGCCCTTGATGCGGTTGGTGAAGCGGATCGAGATCCGCAGGGCGGTGTTCACCAGCTCGTGCAGGTCGCGATAGAACGGGTTCTTGGTGGCGTTGAGGATCGCCACGTGGAAGGCGATGTCGGCCGACAGCGGATCGTCCTCGCCCCCGGCGGCGGCCTTCATGCGGTTCAGCGCCTTGCGGATGCCTTCCAGCCCGGTCTCGTCGGCGTTGCGGGCGGCCAGGGCGGCGGCGGCGGGCTCGATGCCCAGTCGCATCTCGGTGAACTCGGCCAGCAGGCGCAGGGAGAACTTGCGCTCCAGCATCCAGCGCAGGACGTCGGGGTCCAGCAGGTTCCACTCGTTCTCGGGCTCGACCACGGTGCCGTGACGGGGGCGGGCGCTGAGCAGGCCCTTGGCGGTCAGCATCTTGACCGCTTCGCGGGTGACGGTGCGGCTGGCGCCGAACTGCTTGGACAGCTCGCCTTCGGTGGGGAAGCCGACCTGAGCGTATTCACCGGTGACGATGGCCTGCCCCAGGGACTCGACGAGTCCATAGGTCAGACTGAGGCCCGGCTGCGTACGGATCACCAAGTTCTCGCCCCCAAAAACGCTTCTCGAACTGTTGTCGTCGAAATAGGTCTGACCTTGTGTAGCGTGCTTCGTTCACGCCCGGAACAATCATGTCAAAGATGAAAGCCCCGCCACGGCGACCGTGACGGAGCTTTCGGTTCAGGCTTGGGCGATCATCGAGGAAAACGCCGCCCGCATCATCACCACCAGACGGCGTAGAGGGCGATCAGGATCAGGATCACGCCCAGGCCGGCGATGTTGAAGCCAGTGGTGGTCTTGTAGCTGACGCCTTCCAGCGACACGACGTTGACCACCTTCTTCTGGGGCGCGACCAGCGACACGACGATCGCGGCGGCCAGGGCCAGCAGGAACACCCAGCCGACGCGGTTCATGAACGGCATGTCCGGCATGCCGAACTTCAGGGCCAGCGACAGGATCACCGAGCCGGCCGTGGCCACCAGGGCGCTGGCGGTGGTGGCGCGCTTCCAGAACAGGCCCAGCATGAAGATCACCACGATGCCCGGGGTGAAGAAGCCGGTGTATTCCTGGATCAACTGGAACACCTGGTCGGCGCCGCCCAGCAGGGGCTTGGCGGCTATGATGCCGACAATCACCGCGACGACGGCGGCGATGCGGCCCACCAGGACGAGGTGCTGTTCCGACACGCCCGGCTTCTGCTTGGCGTAGATGTCGAGCGTGAAGATGGTGGCGATCGAATTGATCTTGGCCGCCAGCGACGCGATGATCGCCGCGACCAGGGCCGAGAACACCAGGCCCAGCAGGCCGGGCGGCAGCAGCTTCATCATCTCGGGATAGGCTTGGTCGGGCTTGAGCAGGTTCGGGGCCAGGACCAGGGCGGCCAGGCCCGGCACCACGACGATCACCGGCATCAGCAGCTTCAGATAGGCGGCGAAGGCGATGCCCTTCTGGGCCTCGGCGATGTCCTTGGCGCCGAGGGCGCGCTGGATGATGTACTGGTTGAAGCCCCAGTACGAGACGTTCATCACCCACAGGCCGCCCAGAAGCACCGACAGGCCCGGCAGCTCCTTGTAGTGCGGGCTGGTCTTGTCGAGGATCATCTTGAAGTGTTCGGGGAACTGGGCGGTCAGCTGGGTGAAGCCGCCGATCACGCCGCCGTCGCCGCCGATCTTGTCGAGCGACAGGTAGACGATGATCAGCCCGCCCATGACCAGCAGGGCCACCTGGACGATGTCGGTCAGGGCCACGGCCTTCAGGCCGCCCCACAGCTGATAGGCCAGGGCGAACACGCCGATGATGATCAGGGCGGTCATCTGGTCGACGCCGGTCACGGTGTGCACGGCGATCGAACCCAGCCACAGGATCGAGGTCAGGTTCACGAAGACGTACAGGCCCAGCCAGAACACGGCCATCAACGTGCGCACGCTGGGTCCGTACCGCTGCTCCAGGAACTGCGGCATGGTGCTGATGTTGTTCTTCAGGAAGATCGGCAGGAAGAACTTGCCGACGATCAGCAGGGTCAGGGCCGCCATCCACTCGTACGAGGCGATGGCCAGGCCGATGGCGTAGCCCGAGCCGCTCATGCCGATGATCTGCTCGGCCGAGATGTTGGCGGCGATCAGCGAGGCGCCGATGGCCCACCAGGGCAGGGCCTTGCCGGCCAGGAAGTAGTCGGTGGAGTCCTTCTTGTGCCCGCCCTTGTCGCGGGAAACCCACTGGGCCAAGCCGAAGATGGCGACGGCGTAGATCGCCAGGATGACGAAATCGATGGTTCTCACTGGGGTCCCCCCTTTAGGGCCGTATTCTTGTTCCGACGCGGACTGTTCTTACTGGGTGGTCTGTTCGGCCCAGGCCGCCACCAGGGTCCTGGCCCGCTGGCCGACCTCCTCGGCGGTGTAGCCCGGGCGATAGAGCTCGCCGCCGACGCCGATGCCGGACACCCCGGCCTCGATCCACGGCTTCAGATTGGCCGCGCCCACGCCGCCGACGGCGTAGACCGCGATGTCCTTGGGCAGGACGTCGCGCACGGCCTTGATGTGACCGAAGCCGTAGGTGCCGGCCGGATAGAGCTTCAGCGCCTTGGCCCCGGCCTTCACCGCGACGAAGGCCTCGGTGGGCGTGGCGAAGCCAGGCATGACGGTCAGGCCCAGGTTCACGGCGTGCGAGATCACCGAGGCGTCGATGTTGGGGGTGACGATCAGCTTGCCGCCGACGCCGGCCACCTGGTCGACGGCTTCCGGCGACAGGACGGTGCCCGCGCCGCAGAGAACCTTGTCGCCGAACGCGGCGCACAGCTTGCCGATGGTCACCAGCGGATCGGGCGAGTTCAGCGGCACTTCGATGGCTTCGATCCCGGCCTCGACCAGCGCCGCGGCGATGTCGAGAATCTCCTCGGACTTCACGCCTCGGAGGATGGCGACGATCGGCGGGGTGTTCGAGCTAGGCAAGGACATGAACTCCACTGTTCTGAGCTGACGACAACGTTGTCAATCCGGCCAGGACGGCGGAATCGCCGTCGACGGCCACGCTCGAGCCGCCCAGGGCGGCGATAGCTTGCGCATAGAGGGCGCTCAGGGCCGGGGCGCCGATCAGCGACACCTGGCCCAGATCCCCAAACCAGCTTGAGGTGGTTGCGGTATCACTGGCGATCAGCAAACCGGACAGGAAGCCCATGGCTTCGTCCTTGGGCAGGCCGTCCAATAATTGTCGGCTGCGGGTCTCGAAAATCAGGTGCGGCAGGCGCGCGGGGCCCTGTTCGACGATCCGGGCGACGCCGCGGGCGAATCCCTCGGGCGACTCGGGGCCGTCGCCGGGGGCGGCCTTGGCTAGGATCGAGTGCTCGCGCAGCAGGGCGTAGAGCTCGCCTACCGGGGCGGTGAGGAAACTGACGATCGCCCCGTCCTCGACCACCACCCACTTGGTGTGGGTGCCGGGCAGGGCCAGCAAGTGGCGGCCGCGCTTGAGGGCGGGGTCCAGTTCGAGGGCGCCCAGGATCTGGGTCTCCTCGCCGCGCATCACGTCAGGTCCGCCCAGGGCGTTGCGGCACGACAGGCCCGGGACGATGGCGACCGGCAGGCCGTCGGCGTCGATGTGCAGCAGCCGCTCGCGGATGTCGGCGGCGCCGGCCGGGCAGGGGGCGTAAGCCGCTTCCTGCCAGCCGTTGCGCGACCCGACCATGCCGCACAGCAGGGCCATCGAAGGGCCCGCCTCGCGCCAGTCGCCGACCAGGTCGAGGAAGGTGTCGCGCGGAGACTTGGTCAGGGCGCCGATGCCCGGCCCGTCGCGGCGGTCGAGCACGCTCTTGCCCTGGCGCAGATAGAGCCGCAGGCGCGAAGTGCCCCAGTCGCCGAAGATCGTGACCGAGCTGTCCATCGGATTCATCAGTGGGATTCTCGGGTGACGACGGAGCCGCTGGAGCCGACCAGGAAGTCCAGGTCCGCGCCCTTGTCCGCGCCCAGCACGTGGTCGATGTACAGCTTGGCGTAGCCGCGCGTCGCCTTGGGGGGCGGCGGGTTCTGACGCCAGGCGGCCAGACGGGACGCCAGCTCCTCGTCGGAGATCAGCAGGTTCAGCGACCGGGCCGGGCCGTCCAGCTCGATCACGTCGCCGGACCGGACAACGGCCAGCGGGCCGCCGGCGTCGGACTCGGGCGAGACGTGCAGGATGACGGTGCCGAAGGCCGTGCCGCTCATGCGGGCGTCGCTGATGCGGACCATGTCCTTGACGCCCTTCTCCAGCAGCTTGGTCGGCAGCGGCATGTTGCCCACTTCCGGCATGCCCGGATAGCCCTTGGGGCCGCAGCCCTTGAGCACCAGGATCGAGGTCTCGTCGACGTCCAGGTCCGGCGAGTCGATGCGGGCCTTGAAGTCCTCGATGGTTTCGAACACCACGGCCTTGCCCTTGTGGCTCAGCAGTTCGGGGCTGGCGGCGCTGGGCTTCATCACCGCCCCGCCGGGGGCCAGGTTGCCGCGCAGCACCCAGATGCCGCTGTCGGGCTTCACCGGGGCTTCGACGCTGCGGATGACCTCGGCGTTGAACACCTCGGCCTTCTCGTATTGTTCGCCGATCCGCACGCCCGAAACCGTCAGGGCCTCGGGGTTCAGGAACGGGGCCATCTGCTTCATCACCGCGGGCAGGCCGCCGGCGTAGTGCAGGTCTTCCATCAGGAAGCGCCCCGAAGGCTGCAGGTCGACCAGCAGCGGCACGTCGCGCGACAGGTTGTCGAAGTCTTCCAGGGTCAGTTCGACGCCCAGGCGGCCGGCCAGGGCCAGCAGGTGGACGACGGCGTTGGTCGAGCCGCCGATCGCGGCGTGGACGCGCAGGGCGTTCTCGAACGCGGCGCGGGTGGCGACCTGCGACATGGTCAGGCCGTCATGCACCATGCGCACGATGGTGCGGCCGGTATGGTGGGCCATCGCCGCGCGACGGGCGTCCACGGCGGGAATGGTGGCGTTGTAGGGCAGGCTCATGCCCATCGCCTCGACGATCGCGGCCATGGTCGAGGCGGTGCCCATGGTCATGCAGGTGCCGGGCGAACGGCTCATGCCGCTCTCGGCCGACATGAATTCCGGCAGGGTCATCTCGCCGGCCCGCACGGCCTCGGAGAACTTCCACACGTCGGTGCCCGAGCCTATGTCCTTGCCGCGGAACTTGCCGTTCAGCATCGGGCCGGTCGAGACGACGACGGTGGGCAGGTCGACGCTGGCCGCGCCCATCATCTGGCCCGGGGTGGTCTTGTCGCAGCCGCCCAGCAGCACGACGCCGTCGATCGGGTTGCCGCGGATCGACTCCTCGACGTCCATGGCCAGCAGGTTGCGGAACAGCATGGCGGTCGGCCGCATCTGGGTCTCGCCCAGCGACATGGCGGGGAACTCCAGCGGCAGGCCGCCGGCCTCCCAGACGCCGCGCTTCACGTGCTCGGCGATGTCGCGCAGGCCCGCGTTGCAGGGGGTGATTTCCGACCAGGTGTTGCAGATGCCGATGACCGGCCGCCCGTCGAACACGTCGTCCGGCAGGCCTTGGCTCTTCATCCAACTGCGATGGATAAACCCGTCGCGATCCAGCTTTCCGTAGCTGTGAGCGCTGCGGAATTTCCCGCCCCCGTTTCCCTGACCCATGTTCTTCCCTGACGCCACGGACCGCGGATACTCGCGCCCGATCCCTGGCATTTATAGTATAATAATGATGGTTGCAAACGTCGCGAATTCACGGGGATTTTGGTGACCGTGGCGCCAAAGCCGCGCCTTCCGGGGCAAATTGATAGCGCTATCAATTTGGTCTTGTAAGTATCACTTATATGACTAAAGGATCGGATCAGATCGTGTGACCGCCGTGTGCGGCGCACGTCACCGGCGCCTTGAGAGCGCTGGGACGGATCTCATCTGGGGGAAGGAAACCAAATGCTGCTTCGCAATTCTCGTCGCAACGTGATGCTCATGGGCGCATCGGCGTTGGCTATCGCTGTCTTGACGCCGGCCATCGCGCTGGCCCAGGACGCCGCCGCGCCGGCGGCCACCGCCGACACCGTCGACGAAGTCGTCGTCACCGGCATCCGCGCCAGCCTGACCTCGGCGCGTCAGATCAAACGCAACGCCGAGCAGATCGTCGACTCGATCTCCGCTCAGGACATCGGCGCCCTGCCAGACCGCAGCGTCTCGGAAGCCCTGCAGCGCATCCCGGGCGTGACGCTCCAGCGCACCAACGAAAACCGCGACCCCGCCCGTCTGGCCTCCGAAGGCGGCGGCGTGTTCATCCGCGGTCTGTCGTGGGTCCGCAGCGAGACCAACGGCCGCGACATCTTCTCGGCCAACAATGGCCGGGCCCTGTCGTTCGAAGACGTGTCCGCCGACCTGCTGGCCGGCGTCGACGTCTACAAGAACCCCTCGGCCGAGCAGATCGAAGGCGGCATCGGCGGCATCGTCAACCTGCGCACCCGCAAGCCGTTCGACTCGGCCAAGCGCCTGCTGGCCTTCTCGGCCGACTACAACTACGCCGACCTGCGCGACAAGGGCTACGTCTCGGGCAACCTGCTCTACAGCGACCGCTGGGACACCAACATCGGTGAGATCGGCCTGCTGCTCTCGGGCAGCATCGGCAACATTGGCAACCGCACCGACAGCGTCCAGACCGGACGCTTCGAAGAGCGCACGCTGGACGCCGCCCAGGCCGCGCAGGTCGGCAAGACGGTCGGCGACAAGGTCTACATCCCCAACTCGATCGGCTGGCGCCGGATCGACTGGCAGCAGAAGCGCACGGCCTTCGCCGGCGCCCTGCAATGGCGTCCGAACGAGCAGTGGGAAGCCACCTTCGAGGTCCTGACCGCCAAGGCCAACCCGCGTGACATCGAACGCGCCCTGGGCGACACCGACGGCGGCTATGCCGCCACCGGTCCGGGCTTCAAGTACGACGGCCAGGGCGCGATCACGGCCGGGACGATCAACAACTTCCACCTAACCGCCGACAGCCGTTACGGTGAGCAGCACAAGAAGACCGAAGACTACAGCTTCAACCTGAAGTATACGCCGAACGATCGGTGGTCGTTCAGCGCCGACGCGCAGTACATCAAGTCGCACGCCTCCGTGCTGAGCATGACCGCGTTCACCCAGATGGACCCGACGGTTCCGTCGAGCCTGACCTTCGACATCGGCGGCGACGAGCCGGTCCTGAAGCTGAGCCAGGCCACCGACACCACGCGCACCAAGTCCGCCTACTGGTGGGCGGCCGCGATGGACCACATCGAGGACAACAGCGCCGACTCCAAGGCGTTGCGCGCCGACGGCGAGTATCTCTTCGAGGAAGACAGCTGGCTGAAGTCGTTCCGCTTCGGCGTGCGCGGCACCGACAAGTCCTCGACCACCCGTCAGACGGGCTACAACTGGGGTCTGCTCAGCAACCAGTTCTGGAACGCCGGCCCGCCGGTCTATCTCAATCAAACGGGCTTCGACGCCACGCATCAAAGCCCCGGCCTGCCGCAGCAATCGGAGCTGTTCACCTACGACGACTTCTTCCGCGGCGACGTGCAACTGCCGGGCGTCGCCTGGTTCCCGACCGAAGGCCTGGTCGCCGGCGGAACGCAGCAGGCCTACGACCTCCTGAAGAACACCGAGAGCGCGGGCTGGGGCTGGGCTCCGCTGTCCGAGGCCAGCTACGCCAACTCGTCGCCGGCCGGCGACAACCCCAACGGCGGCACCAACAATCAGGGCGAGAAGACCCAGGCCATCTACGGCCTGCTGCGCTTCGGCCATGAGACCTCGCCCCTGGGCCGCATGGACGGCAACGTCGGCGTCCGCGTGGTGAAGACCAAGGTCGACGGCGGCGATGCGATCATCAAGGTCGCGGCCCTCAACGGCACGCCGGCGGCTTGCGCGGCCGTGGTCCCGGCCATTTCGTGCACGGCGTTCAACAACGCCTACGCCTTCACCCAGGGCGGCTCGATCAGCGGCGGACAGTCGTCGAACGACTACACTGACGTGCTGCCCAGCGCCAACGTGCGGTTCTTCCTGACCGACGACCTGCAATTCCGCCTGGCGGCGGCCAAGGCCGTGGTCCGCCCGACCTTCAGCCAGATGCAGTCGTACACCAACCTGGCGTTCAACTTCGAAGCCGACGGGTTCACGCCCCGGACCGTCGAGCCCTTGACCGGCAGCGGCGGCAACCCGCTGCTGAAGCCGACCAAGTCGAACCAGTTCGACGCCAGCCTGGAATGGTACTTCGGCTCGGCCAACAGCCTGACGTTCGCGGCGTTCTACAAGGACATCTCGAACTACATCTTCATGGGCAACGCCACCGAGAGCTACACCTCGGGCGGCCAGACCTATTCGTTCCTGGTCAGCCGCAACATGAACGGCTCGAGCGGCACGATCAAAGGCTTCGAACTGGCCTACACCCAGTTCTACGACTCGCTGCCGGGCCCGCTCAGCGGTCTGGGCGTGCAGGCCAACTTCACCTATGTCGACAGCAACGGCGGCAAGAACACCGCCATCAACCTCAACGAGTCGGCCCAGATCGCCGGCGCGGCGGACCAGACCCTGCCGCTCGAGGGCCTGTCCAAGACCAGCTACAACGTCGCGGTCCTGTACGAAAAGTACGGCATCTCGGCCCGCCTGGCCTACAACTGGCGTGAGCGTTACCTGCTGACCACCTCGGCCGCCAACATCCAGCGCCCGGTCTGGTCGGAAGACTACGGCCAGTTGGACGGCTCGATCCTGTACTCGATCACCGAGCAGTACAAAGTCGGCGTCCAGGCGACCAACATCCTCAACGCCCGGACCTATCTGGACGTGGGCGGCGCGAACTTCGCTCCGCGCTACAGCTGGACCGACACCGACCGCCGCATCGCGGTGATCCTGCGCGGCAGCTTCTAGTCGGAGCAAGCCCAGCTTCCGCGCCGGTCGATCCTTAGGATCGGCGGGCGCGGAGGGTCTCGCTCGAAGCTCGACCGAGGCGTCTCCGCGAGAGGGGCGCCTCGGTCGGACCTTCACACGCTCCGCGTGATTGCCGACACTGGCCGCATCGGTTCGCCGACGTGGACGGGCGGGGAGTAAGCAATGTCGCGTGAACGCATCTCCAAGGTGGTCGTCGTCGGCGGCGGTACGGCCGGCTGGATGGCCGCCTCGGTGCTGGCCCGGTTCCTGAAGAACACCCCGGCCACCGTCCAGCTGATCGAATCCGAAGAGATCGGCATCGTCGGGGTCGGCGAGGCCACGGTGCCCCTGATCCAGATCTTCAACGGCATCCTGGGCATCGACGAGCAGGACTTCGTCCGCCACACCCAGGGCACGTTCAAGCTGGGCATCGAGTTCCGCGACTGGTCGCGGCTGGGCAACGTCCATTTCCACGCGTTCGGCGACTATGGAGCCGCCATCGAGGGCGTGTCTCCGCACCATCACTGGCTGAAGCTGCGCGCCCTGGGCGACGCCACGCCGTTCGGCGACTATTCGCTGCCGGGCACGGCGGCCCGGCTCGGCCGGTTCGCGCCGCCGTCGCCCGACCCGCGCTCCGACGCCTCGTTCTACAAGTACGCCTATCATTTCGACGCCAGCCTCTATGCCCGCTACCTGCGCGGCTATGCCGAGCCGCGCGGCGTGCAGCGGATCGAGGGGCGGATCGTCGACGTCCATCTGCGGGGCGAGGACGGCTTCATCGAGGCGGTCAGCCTGGAGAACGGCCAGCGGGTCGAAGGCGACCTGTTCATCGACTGCTCGGGCTTCCGCGGCCTGCTGATCGAGCAGGCCCTGCAGACCGGCTATGTGGATTGGACGCGGTGGCTGCCGTGCGACCGGGCCATGGCGGTTCCGTGCGAGACCGGCGGCGACGGCCTGACCCCCTATACGCGGTCCACCGCCCGGGCGGCCGGCTGGCAATGGCGCATCCCGCTGCAGCACCGCACCGGCAACGGCTACGTCTATTGCAGCCAGTTCATCGGCGACGACGAGGCGGCCTCGACCCTGCTGGCCAATCTGGACGGCAAGGCCCTGGCCGATCCCCGGCCGCTGCGGTTCATCACCGGCCATCGCCGCAAGTTCTGGAACAAGAACTGCGTCGCCATCGGCCTGGCCGCCGGGTTCATGGAGCCGCTGGAGTCCAGCAGCATCCAGGTGATCCAGACGGGCCTGGCCCGACTGATCGAGATGTTCCCGGACAAGGCCTTCGATCCGGTGATGATCGACGAATACAACCGGGTGACCACCAACGAATACGAGCGGATCCGCGACTTCCTGGTGCTGCACTACCGCGCCACCGAGCGCGACGACGCCCCGTTGTGGGACTACTGCCGGACGATGAGCATCCCCGACACGCTGCGGCACAAGATCGAGGTGTTCAAAAGCCTGGGCCGCGTGCCGATGCTGACCGAGGAATCCTATGCCGAGCCCAGCTGGCTGGCGATCCTGCTGGGACAGCACGTCTATCCCGACCGCTACGATCCGCTGATCGACTCCATCCCGGACGACAAGCTGCGGATGGGCATGCGCCACCGCCTGGAGGGCGTGCGGCGCATCGCCCAGGCCATGCCGACCCACGGCGAGTTCATCGCCCGTCACTGCCCCGCCGTCGCAGGAGCTTGAGCTGGTCATGACCGACAACCGCATCCGCAAGGTCGTCATCGTGGGCGGCGGCACGGCCGGCTGGATGGCGGCGGCGGCCCTGGCGCGGGTGCTGCGCGAGCATCAGCCCGACCCGCTGAAGGTCGTCATCCAACTGGTCGAGTCCGAGGAGATCGGCACGGTCGGGGTGGGGGAGGCGACCATCCCGCCGCTCGTCCTGTTCAACCAGATGCTGGGCGTGAACGAGGACGAGTTCATCCGCGAGACCCAGGCGACCTTCAAGCTGGGCATCGAGTTCGTCGACTGGACCCGCGTGGGGCACCGCTACATCCACCCGTTCGGCCGCTACGGCGCCGACCTGGCCACCAGCGCCTTCCACCAGTACTGGCTGAAGTTGCGGTCGCTGGGCGACACCACCGACTTCGGCGACTATTCGCTGCCGACCCTGGCCGCCGGCATGCGTCGCTTCGACCGGCCGACCACGGCGTCGGGGTCGATCATGTCGACCTATTCCTACGCCTTCCATTTCGACGCCGGCCTCTACGCCAGGTTCCTGCGCCGCTACGCCGAGGCGCGGGGCGTCGAGCGGGTCGAGGGCAGGGTCGTCGACGTCGCCCTGGGCGGCGAGGACGGCTTCATCCGGTCGATCACCCTGGCCGACGGCCGGGTGGTGGAGGGCGACCTGTTCATCGACTGCTCGGGCTTCCGGGGGCTGCTGATCGAGGAGGCCCTGAAGAGCGGCTACGAGGACTGGTCCAGTTGGTTGCCCTGCGACCGGGCGATGGCCGTCCAGAGCCAGAGCGCCCCGGACCTGACGCCGTTCACCCGCTCCACCGCCCACGCCGCCGGCTGGCAGTGGCGCATTCCGCTGCAGCACCGCGTCGGCAACGGCTACGTCTATTCCAGCGCCTTCATCAGCGACGACGAGGCCCGCGCGACCCTGCTGGGGACGCTGGACGCCGAGCCCTGCACCGATCCGCGGATCCTGAAGTTCACCGCCGGCCGCCGGCGACGGTTCTGGAACAAGAACTGCATCGCCCTGGGCCTGGCCAGCGGGTTCATGGAGCCGCTGGAATCGACCAGCATCCACCTGGTCCAGACCGGGATCACCAAGCTGATCCAGCTGTTCCCGGATCGGACCTTCAGCCCCGTGCTGCTGGACGAGTACAACCGCCTCACCGACCAGGAATACGAGAAGATCCGCGACTTCCTGGTGCTGCACTACCACGCCAACGAGCGGACGGATCCGCTGTGGCGGCAGGTCCGCGAGATGGCGATCCCCGACAGCCTGGCGCACAAGATGGAGCTGTTCCGGCGCACCGGGCGGCTGGCCTCGATGGGCCAGGACCTGTTCCAGGAGCCCAGCTGGCTGGCCGTGCTGATCGGCCAGAACGTCATGCCGCGCGACTACGACCCGCTGGTGGACCTGATGGATGTCGGCGTGGTGGAGCGGAACCTGCGGGCCATGAGGACGGCGTTGCGGCAGGCGGCGGAGGCCATGCCCACGCACCGGGACTTCATCGCCGCCCACTGCGCGGCCCGCCCCGTGGAGCCGGCCTGAACGACGGCTTTCGAAGACTACTGGCGAATTGTCATACTTATAGTGATGATAGCGCTATCAAGAAAACAACGAAACGGGAGGCAGCCTTGACGACCGGAAAGACCGAGACCTTTCAACGCCTGCGCCTGGCGGCCGCCGGCGCGATCGCCGTCCTGGGCCTGGCCGCGACGCCGGTCGCCGCCGCCGATCTGCCCAAGCTGGTCGCCAAGGACGGTCGCCACGCGCTGATGGTCGACGGCGCGCCGTTCCTGATGCTGGGCGTCCAGGCCAACAACGCCGCCAACTATCCCTCGCAGCTGCCCAAGGTCTGGCCGTCCGTGAAGGCCATGCACGCCAACACCCTGGAGATCCCGGTCGCCTGGGAGCAGATCGAGCCGGTCGAGGGCCAGTTCGACTTCTCGTTCGTCGACGTGCTGCTGAAGCAGGCCCGCGACAATGACGTGAAGCTGGTGCTGCTGTGGTTCGGCGCCTGGAAGAACAACGGCCCGCAGTACGCGCCCGAATGGGTCAAGCTGGACGACAAGCGTTTCCCGCGGGTGGTCAACGCCAAGGGCGAGGTCAAGAACTCGCTGTCGCCGGTGTTCCGCTCGACGCTCGAGGCCGACAAGAAGGCCTTCGTCGCCCTGATGCGCCACCTGAAGGCGGCCGACCCGGACCACACCGTGATCATGGTCCAGCCCGAGAACGAGACCGGCACCTACGGCGCGATCCGCGACTATTCGCCGACCGCCCAGAAGCTGTTCGACGGCCCGGTTCCGGCGTCGCTGGTCAAGGCGATGAAGAAATCGCCGGGGACCTGGAGCCAGGTGTTCGGCAAGGACGCCGACGAGTTCTTCCACGCCTGGCACATCGGCCGGTTCGTCGACGAGGTCGCCGCCGCCGGCAAGCGCGAGCTCCCGCTGCCGATGTACGTCAACGCCGCCCTGCGCGACCCCTTCAAATGGCAGGACCCGTTCACCTATTCGTCGGGCGGGCCGACCTGGAACGTGCTGGACGTCTGGAAGGCGGCGGCCCCGTCGATCGACGCCCTGGCCCCCGACATCTACATGCGCGAGAGCGCCAGCGTCCGGAAGACGCTGGAGCAGTACGGCCGTCCCGACAACGTCCTGTTCGTGCCCGAGATCGGCAGCGACAAGGGCTTTGCGCGCTACATTTACGATGTGCTGGGCCATCAGGGCATCGGCTTTTCGCCCTTCGGCCTGGATCAGACCGGCTATTCCAACTACCCGCTGGGCGCCAAGACGGTCGACGCCCAGACACTGGAGAATTTCGGCGTCCACTACCGCCTGCTGGCCCCGATGGCCCGCGAGTGGGCCAGGCTGTCGTTCGAGAGCAAGGTCTGGGGCGCCGGCGAGGCCGACGACCGCAAGGCCGAGACCCTGAAGCTGGGCGACCGCTGGACCGCGACGGTGTCATACGGCGAATGGCAGTTCGGCTCGATCGACGCCCCGTGGATGGGCAAGGCCGAGAAACAGCCGGGCCGCGAAATCCCCGACGGCGGCGCCCTGATCGCCCAGCTGTCGCCCAACGAGTTCCTGATCACCGGCTATCGCGCCCGCGTCACCTTCGGCTCGGCCAAGGGCGAGCGGTTCATGCTCTCGCGCGTCGAGGAAGGCCACTTCGAGAACGGCAAGTGGGTGTTCGACCGCCTGTGGAACGGCGACCAGGTCGACTACGGCCTGAACCTGACGACCCTGCCGCAGGTGCTGAAGGTCAAGCTGGCCACTTACTAGAGCCTTTCAAAATCCGCTCATCCCGGCGAATGCCGGGACCCAGATGGAATGGCTTCGAGGCTGACGCCACGAGCTCCGAGGCCCTCCAATCAGCCGCTCCGCTATGGGATCTGGGTCCCGGCATTCGCCGGGATGAGCGGAGACAAAAACAAGATTCAAAGGGAAGAACCCAATGCGCATGCTGCCGAAAACCTTCGCCGCTGGCCTGGCCCTCGCCCTCCTGGCCTCGACCAGCGCTTTCGCGCTGCCGGGGGCCCTGGACGGCGCGTTCGAGAAGACCGCCGACGGCGTGATCGTCACCCCCGCCTCGGGACCGGCCAGGAAGGTGCGGCTGCAGGTGATGGGCGAGCGGATCATCCACGTCACGGCCACCCCGACCGACAGCCTCGATACGCCCGAGAGCCTGATGGTCACGGCCAAGCCCCAGGCCAGCGGCTTCACGGTGACCGAGGTCGGCGGCAAGCTGGTGCTCAAGACCGCCAAGGCCACTGCGGAAATCTCGCTGGCCGACGGCACGGTCGACTTCAAGGACGCCCAGGGCAGGACCGTCCTGGCCGAGCGCGACCGAGGCGCTTTCAAGCCGGTGAAGGTCGACGGCCAGGACTTCTACGAGGTTCGCCAGCAGTTCAATCCGGGTACGGACGAGGCCTTCTACGGCCTGGGCCAGCACCAGAACGGCCAGATGAACTACAATGGCCAGGACGTCGAACTGCTGAACTACAACCGCACCGTCGTGGTGCCGATGTTGCTGTCCAGCCGGGGCTACGGCCTGCTGTGGGACAACAACTCGATCACCCGCTTCGGCGACCCGATCCCCTACGACGTCGCCTCGCGCGATCTGAAGATCACGGGGCTGGACGGCAAGCCGGGCTTCACAGCCAAGTACTATGTCGGCGGCCAGCTGAAGCTGACCCGCACCGAGCAGGACATCGACTACCGGTTCCTCAAGGACCTGCCCAACATGCCGGCCGAGCTGAACGGCCCGGACGGCAAGCCGCTGCCGGACAAGAAGGTGGTCTGGGAAGGGACGATCACCGCCGACCAGGCGGGGGTGCACCGGTTCAAGCTCTATTCCAGCGACTACGCCAAGGTCTGGATCGACGGCAAGCTGGTCATCGACCGCTGGCGGCAGAACTGGAACCCCTGGTACCACAACTTCGACGCCGCCCTGACCCCGGGCAAGGCCCACAGGATCAAGGTCGAGTGGCTGCCGGACGGCGGCTATATCGGCCTGCTGCACAACAACCCGATGGCCGCGCCCGACCGCCATTCGCTGCAACTGACCTCCGAGGTCGGCAAGGCGATCGACTACTACTATGTCGGCGGCGACGACCTGGACCAGGTGGTGGCCGGTTATCGCGACCTGACCGGCAAGTCGACGATGATGCCGCGCTGGGCCTACGGCTTCTGGCAGAGCCGCCAGCGCTACGAGGACGCCGGCCAGATCGTCGGCGTGGTCAAGGAGTACCGCAAGCGCGGCCTGCCGCTCGACAACATCGTCATGGACTGGCGCTACTGGACCGACCCCACCTGGGGCAGCCACAAGTTCGACGCCTCGCGCTTCCCCGACCCCAAGGGGATGGTCGACGAGATCCACGCGAACAACGCGCACTTCATGATCTCGATCTGGCCGAAGTTCTATCCGACCACGGACAACTTCAAGGAGCTGGACGCCAAGGGCTTCATGTACAGGCGCAACATCGAGCAGGGCGCCAAGGACTGGGTGGGTCCGGGCTACCTGAACTCGTTCTACGACCCCTATCCGAAGGAAGCGCGCGACATCTACTGGCGCCAGGTGAAGGAGAACCTGAAGGTCATCGGCATCGACGCCTGGTGGATGGACGCCTCCGAGCCCGACATGCACTCCAATCTCGACGTGCCCGAGCGCACAAAGCGCATGGGCCCGACGGCGATCGGTCCGGCGGCCGAGTACTTCAACAGCTACTCGCTGCCGCACACCCAGGGCGTCTATGAGGGCGAGCTGGCGCTGAACCCGGACGTGCGTCCGTTCATCCTGACCCGTTCGGGCTTCGGCGGCCTGCAGCGCCATGCCTCGGCGGTGTGGAGCGGCGACGTGGTGGCGCGCTGGGACGACTTCCGCGACCAGATCTCGGCCGGCGTGAACCTGTCGATGTCGGGCATCCCCAACTGGACCACCGACATCGGCGGCTTCTCGGTCGAGAACCGCTACACCAACAAGGACCCGGCCCACTGGGCCGAGTGGCAGGAGCTGAACCTGCGCTGGTTCCAGTTCGGGGCGTTCTCGCCGCTGTTCCGCAGCCACGGCGAGTTCCCGTTCCGCGAGATCTACAACCTCGCCGACGAGGGGACCGAGGTCTACAAGAGCCTGGCCTGGTACGACGAGCTCCGCTACCGGCTGATGCCTTACATCTACACGCTTGCAGCAGATAGTTATCAGCGGGACGGCAGCATCATGCGCGGCCTGGTGATGGACTTCCCGGCCGACAAGGCCGCGCGGAACGTCGACGACGAGTACCTGTTCGGCAAGGCGTTCCTGGTGGCGCCGGTCACCCAGTTCAAGGCGCGCTCGCGGTCGGTCTACCTGCCGTCGGGCGCCACCTGGTACGACTTCGAGAGCGGCAAGGCGTTCAAGGGCGGCCAGACCATCAAGGCCGACGCGCCGCTGTCGCGCATGCCGCTGTTCGTGAAGGCCGGCTCGATCGTGCCGACCACCGTGGTCCAGCAATATGTCGGCGAGAAGCCGGACGCCCCGCTGACCGTGGTGGTCTATGCGGGCGCCGACGGCACGTTCGAGCTCTACGAGGACGACGGTCTGAGCAACGGCTACGAGCGCGGGGCGTGGAGCCGCATCCCGATGAGCTACGACAACGCCACGGGACGGCTGACGATCGGGGCGCGGTCGGGGTCGTTCAAGGGGATGCTTGAGAACCGGACGATCAAGGTGCGGTTCATCGGTTCGGGCGCCAAGCCGGTCGACTTCGACGCGGTGGATCAGACGGTGGAGTATTCGGGCCAGCCGGTGGTGGTGATGCGGAAGTAGGGGCGAAGCCGCCGGACCTAGATCCTCCCCCTGTGGGCGAGGTGTCGGCGAAGCCGACGGAGGGGGGAGTGTCTGGCCGATGGCCAGATCCAGGATCGACGATCCTAAAACTCCCCCCACCGATCGCTGCGCGATCGCCTCCCCCACAGGGGGAGGGACTGAATCCTACGCTTGAACCACCAGCTTCCGCACGATCAGCTCCGCGGCGTTCACCCGCTCGCCGCCTGGCTCCATCACTTCCAGGTGCACGTGGTTGGTGATCCCCGGATAGTGCTTCTGCAGGCTCTCGACGCGGCCGATGGTCTCGCCCAGGCGGACGGTCTGGCCCAGCTCGACGCCGGGCGTCACGTAGAAGGCGCGGGCGACGTAGCCGAGGGCCGGGTTGCTGATCTCGACGAACTTCAGGTCGCTGGAGCCGGCATAGGCGTAGCCGATCTTGGTGACGTAGCCGGAGATCGGGGCCTGGACGTCCTGGCCGGCCCTGGCCACGTAGTCGACGCCCTCGTGCTCGCGCGTTCCGCCGTCGCGGCGGGCGCCGAACTGGCCGTCGCCGAACTCGTCGTGGCCGCGCGGGGCGCCGCCGGTCGGGTTGGCGAAGTCGGGCGCGCCGTCGCCGTCGATATCCGAACCGCTCCAGACCAGTTCCTTGCGGACCGGCTTCTGCGGCTTGGCGGCCATCTCGGCCAGCAGGCGCTGCATGACCGGCGAGGGGCCGCGCGGAGCCTTGTGCGGGTTCTCCATCGCCGCCACCACCATCGGAGCGAAGACCAGGGCCAGACCCAGCGCGCCGCGCGCCAGAGGGGCGAGTTTCTTCGCTGTCGATGCGTGCATTAATTCGTCCTGGATCGTTTTGAGGCCTGAAGCGTTGGCCCGACTAGCGACCAGATAAGGCGAAGACGTGGCGAACCCAGTGCGACGGGAGGTCGCGCGCTGTTTTGTCGATGTCCGAGGCTATACGAAGCTTTACTTTAAAATGTGCTCCGGATCGGCCGTGATCTCGGCGATCAATGTTCGGCCTCGACCTTCCAAGCTCAAGTGTGAGTGACCGTGTTCAAGCAGGACCGCGTCCAGCGGCGCCAGGTCGATCTCGCCGCCGGGCCGAACGATGCGCAGCGGGTCCAGCGCCAGGACCAGGGTCGCCCGCGCCCTGGCGGCCACGTCGCTGGCCCCGGCGACGGTCAGTCGGCGGGTCCGCGCCCGCCAGACGCCTCGCCGCACCATCACGTTCAGGTCGCTGATCGGTCCGTCGGTCAGGCGCGCGGTGACCTGGGCCTCGCCCGCGAAGGCCAGGGGCGGGGAGGCGGCGTCCAGCGCCAGCATGCGGTCGTCGACCGTCATCATGAGGCCCGCGCCGCTGATCACCGTCAGCACCCGGTCGATCCCCGGAAAGGTCGAGAACGGTCCGTCGGCCTCGATCTCCGCCAGGCTGATCCGCCACTCGAAGGCGTCCAGGTCCGCGCCCGGCGGAAAGGCGGCCACCTCGCGCGTGACGCCGCCGCCGTTCTTCCACGGCGTGGCGATCCGGTCGGCCGCTCTCAGGACGCGCATCTATTTGATCCGCTCATCCCGGCGAAGGCCGGGACCCAGATGGAATGGCTTTGAGGCTGACGCCATCGACGCTGAGCACTTCCAATCATCCACACCGCTAAGGGATCTGGCTCCCGGCATTCGCCGGGACGAGCGGAGAAGGGGGAAGTATGGCTTACAAAATCCCCGGCAGGTCCAGCCCGTGCTCTCGGGCGCAGTCCTTGGCGATCTCGTAGCCGGCGTCGGCGTGGCGCATGACGCCGGTGGCCGGGTCGTTCCACAGCACCCGCGCGATCCGCTTGGCGGCGGCGTCGGTGCCGTCGCAGACGATGACCATGCCGGCGTGCTGCGAGAAGCCCATGCCCACGCCGCCGCCATGGTGCAGCGACACCCAGGTGGCGCCCGAGGCGGTGTTGAGCAGGGCGTTCAGCAGCGGCCAGTCCGACACCGCGTCCGACCCGTCCATCATCCCCTCGGTCTCGCGGTTGGGCGAGGCGACCGAGCCGCTGTCCAGGTGGTCGCGGCCGATCACGACGGGAGCCTTCAGTTCGCCCGACGCGACCATCGCGTTGAACGCCAGGCCCAGCCGGTGGCGGTCGCCCAGACCGACCCAGCAGATCCGGGCCGGCAGGCCCTGGAACTTGATCTTCTCGGCGGCCATGTCGAGCCAGTGGTGCAGGTGGGGATTGTCGGGGATCAGTTCCTTGACCTTGGCGTCGGTCTTTCGGATGTCCGCCGGATCGCCCGACAGGGCCGCCCAGCGGAACGGCCCGATGCCCCGGCAGAACAGCGGGCGGATATAGGCGGGCACGAAGCCGGGGAAGTCGAAGGCGTTGGCCACGCCTTCCTCCAGCGCCATCTGGCGGATGTTGTTGCCGTAGTCGACGGTCGGCACGCCGGCGGCCTGGAAGTCGAGCATGGCTTTCACATGCACGGCCATCGAGGCGCGGGCGGCGCGGTTGACCGTTTCCGGTTCGCGCTCCTTCGCCGCCGCCCATTGGTCCAGGGTCCAGCCGGCGGGCAGGTAGCCGTTGATCGGATCGTGGGCGCTGGTCTGATCGGTGAGCAGGTCGGGGCGGACGCCGGCCGCGAACATCGCCGGCAGCAGTTCGGCGGCGTTGCCCAGGAGGCCGACCGAGATGGGAGTCTTGTTTCGACAGGACGCCTCGATCCAGGCCAGGGCCTCGTCCAGGCTTTCGGTCGCCTTGTCCAGATAGCCGGTGCGCAGGCGCATCTCGATCCGCGAGGGCTGGCACTCGATGGCCAGGCACGCAGCGCCGGCCATCACCGCCGCCAGCGGCTGGGCCCCGCCCATGCCGCCCAGGCCCGCGGTCAGCAGCCACTTGCCGGCCAGGTCGCCGCCATGGTGCTGGCGGCCCATCTCGACGAAGGTCTCGTAGGTGCCCTGAACGATGCCCTGGGCGCCGATATAGATCCACGAGCCGGCGGTCATCTGGCCGTACATGGCCAGGCCCTTGCGATCCAGTTCGTTGAAGTGCTCCCAGGTCGCCCAGCGCGGCACCAGGTTGGAGTTGGCGATCAGCACCCGGGGCGCGTCGGGGTGGGTGCGGAACACCCCCACCGGCTTGCCGGACTGGATCAGCAGGGTCTCGTCGTCCTCCAGCCGGCGCAGGGTCTCGACGATCTTGTCGTAGCTCTCCCAGTCGCGGGCGGCGCGGCCGATGCCGCCATAGACCACCAGCTCCTCGGGCCGCTCGGCGACGTCGGGGTGCAGGTTGTTCATCAGCATCCGCAGCGGGGCCTCGGTCAGCCAGCTCTTGGCGGTGAGCTCCGGGCCGGTGGCGGGGCGGATGACGCGGGTGTTGTCGATACGCGTTGTGGGACGGGTCATGCGGCGGCTCCGAAGGCCACGCAGGCCTTGAGGACATCGGTGAGGGCGGCGCGCAGCGAGGCGGCGCGGGCGGGGTCGTAGGGCGTGGGCCAATTGTCCGAGGTCAGCGCCGCCGGCTCGTCGATGTAGCCGCGGCAGGCCAGCTCCATCTGGACGGCATGGACGCCCTGGGCCGGCTGGCCGTAGCGACGGGTGATCCAGCCGCCCTTGAACCGCCCGTCGGTGACGCGCGGCAGGCCCGTGGCGTCGCAGGCGGCCTCGACCTTGCGGGTCAGGCTCGGCGCGCAGGACGCCCCGCCGTTCGTGCCGATGTTGAACTGCGGCAGCTCGCCGTCGAACAGCCGTGGGGCGCGCGATCGGATCGAGTGGGCGTCGTACAGCACCACCTTGCCGTGGAGGGCGACCAACCGGTCGAGCTCGGCCTCCAGCGTGGCGTGGTAGGGATCGAAGAACGTGACGCGACGCCGGGCGATCTCGGCGGCGTCCGGCTCCTGGCCGTCGACGTACAGCGGCTCGCCGTCGAAGGTGTCGACGGGGCACAGGCTGGTGGTGGCCTGGCCGGGATACAGC
This sequence comes from Caulobacter sp. P1_D6, assembly GCF_056406095.1. Taxonomy (NCBI): domain Bacteria; kingdom Pseudomonadati; phylum Pseudomonadota; class Alphaproteobacteria; order Caulobacterales; family Caulobacteraceae; genus Caulobacter; species Caulobacter sp. P1_D6. Next base: position 39,619 of record NZ_JBFUAW010000016.1, read on the forward strand.
GACACGCCCGACGGATCGCGATTGACGTCGATCACCGTGCGCGACACGCCGGTGCGGACCACGGTGGCGTCCAGGGCGTCGGCGAAGGCGTAGAGTTCGCCCAACCACCAGTCGGCGTCCTTGCGGGCCAGCCAGGGCGAGGCCAGCCGGGCCTCGATGTCGGACGGGATGATCGTGCCGGCGTGCGGAATGCTGACGACCAGCGGGGCCTCGCCGCAGGTGACGTGGAGCCAATCCATCCCACTCATGCTGTCATCCCGGACAAGCGAAGCGCCGATCCGGGACCGCCGGAAGCGCCTGCGTTCACGCGTCGGTCCCGGATACCTGCGCCCGCAGGATGCGACGCACGCCTTCCAGGGCGGGGCTCGAGGTCAGGGGCGCGTGGAAGTCGCAGCCCTGGACGGCGGCCAGCAGCTCGATGCCGATCACCGCCTCGGCCGCCTCGACCATGGCCAGCAGGCGCCGGGCGCCGTGGGCGGCCATCGAGACGTGGTCCTCCTGGTTGGCCGAGGTCGGGATGGAGTCGACGCTGGCCGGATAGGCCTTCTGCTTGTTCTCCGAGACCAGGGCGGCGGCCGTGACCTGGGGGATCATGAAGCCGGAGTTCAGGCCCGGCTTGGGGGTCAGGAAGGCGGGCAGGCCCGAGCAGGCCGGGTCGACCAGCATGGCGATCCGCCGCTCGGCGATCGAGCCGATTTCGCAGACGGCCAGGGCGATCATGTCGGCGGCGAAGGCGACCGGCTCGGCGTGGAAATTGCCGCCCGACAGGGCCTCGTCCGTTTCGGGAAAGATCAGCGGATTGTCCGACACGCCGTTGGCCTCGGTCGACAGCGTGACGGCCGCTTGGCGCAGGATGTCCAGCGCCGCGCCCATCACCTGCGGCTGGCAGCGCAGGCAGTAGGGATCCTGCACCCTGGTGTCGCCTTCGCGGTGGGAGTCGCGGATCGCCGAGCCGGCCATCAGGCCGCACAGGGCGGCGGCGGTCTCGATCTGGCCGGGCTGGCGGCGCAGGACGTGGATGCGCGGGTCGAACGGCGTGTCCGAGCCCTTGGCCGCCTCGGTCGCCAGGGCGCCGGTGACCAGGGCCGACTGGAACAGCCGCTCGGCGTCGAACAGGGCGGCCAGGGCRTTGGCGGTCGAGAACTGGGTGCCGTTCAGCAGGGCCAAGCCTTCCTTGGGACCCAGCGTCAGGGGCTTGAGGCCCGCTTCCATCAGGGCCTGCACGGCCGGCAGGCGCTGGCCGTCGACGAAGATCTCGCCGACCCCGATCATGGTCGCGGCCATGTGGGCCAGCGGGGCCAGATCGCCCGAGGCGCCGACCGAGCCCTGGCAGGGGACGACCGGCGTCAGGCCTTTCATGAGCATGGCTTCCAGCAGGTCGGTGGTCGCCGGCCGCACGCCCGAGGCGCCCTGGGCCAGGCTGGCCAGCTTCAGGGCCATCATCAGCCGGACCACCGGAACCGGCGACGGCGCGCCCGTGCCGGCGGCGTGGGACAGGACGATGTTGCGCTGCAGGGTTTCCAGGTCCTGGTCGCCGATGCGGACGCTGGCCAGCTTCCCGAAGCCGGTGTTGATCCCGTAGACCGGCGCGCCCTTGGCCAGGATGCGTTCGACGGCGGCGGCGCTTCCTGCAATCAGCGCGGCAGCACTTGCAGGCAAACGGGCGGGCGCGCCGCGATAGACGGCCTTCCAGTCCGAAAGACTGACTTCACCGGGGTTGAGGACGACTTCGATCACTTACAGACCCTTCCAGACGCGCGCATGGAGCGGGTTGAAGCCCATGCGGTAGACAAGTTCGGCGGGACGCTCGATGTCCCAGATGGCGAGGTCGCAGGCCTTGCCGGCCTCCAGCGTCCCGATGCTTTCAAGCCGTCCGATCGCCCGCGCGGCCTCGCGCGTGACGCCGGCCAGGCATTCGTCGACGGTCATCCGGAACAGGGTGGCGGCCATGTTCATGGTCAGCAGCAGGCTGGTCAGGGGCGAGGTGCCGGGGTTGCAGTCGGTGGCCAGGGCAAGCGGGACGCCGGCGTCGCGCAGGGCCTGGATCGGCGGCAGCTTGGTCTCGCGCACGAAGTAGAAGGCCCCGGGCAGCAGCACGGCCGTGGTGCCGGCCTTGGCCATGGCGGCGATCCCGGCGTCGTCCAGGTGTTCCAGGTGATCGGCCGACAACGCCCCGAACTCGGCGGCCAGGGCCGCGCCGTTCAGGTTCGACAGCTGCTCGGCGTGCAGCTTGACCGGCAGGCCGTGAGCGCGGGCGGCCTCGAACACCCGGCGGGTCTGGGCGGGGGTGAAGCCGATGCCCTCGCAGAAGGCGTCGACCGCGTCGGCCAGGCCCTCGGCAGCGACGGCGGGGATCATCTCGCGGCAGACCAGGTCGACATAGCCGTCGGGATCGCCGGCGAATTCCGGCGGCAGGGCGTGGGCGCCGAGGAAGGTGGTGGTCACCGACACTTGGCGGGCGTCCGCCAGGGCGCGGGCGACGCGCAGGCTCTTCAGCTCGTCGTCCAGCGACAGGCCGTAGCCGGACTTGATCTCGATGGTCGTCAGGCCCTCGGCGATCAGGGCGTCCAGGCGGGGCAGGGCGTTGGCCGTCAGCTCGGCGCGCGAGGCGGCGCGGGTGGCCTTCATGGTCGAGACGATGCCGCCGCCGGCCCGGGCGATCTCCTCGTACGACGCGCCGGCCAGCCGCAGCTCGAACTCGTGGGCGCGGTCGCCGCCGAACACCAGGTGGGTGTGGGGATCGATCAGGCCCGGCGTGATCCAGCGGCCTTCGCAGTCGAGGGTTTCCAGCGCCTCGAAGGCGGGCGCGTCGGCGGCCGGGCCGGCATAGGCGATGCGGCCGCCGGACGAGGCGACGACGCCGTCCTCGACCACGCCGATACCCGCGCGATCGGTGGCGAAAGTCGCCAGGCGGGCCTTGCTCCACACCCGATCGCAGCGCATGGCCTGGGATCTCCCAATGCCGGTCCGGTCTCTTGCCGACGGCTTCAATATGTATAGACATATTCGCGCGACCCGAGGATTGTCCAGTGACCGACGACGAGTTTCCGTCAGAAGCCCAGGCCCCCCATGATCTTGGCGACGAGCCGATCTACACGCCGCCGCAGGACGTCGCGGCCGAGGTCGAGGCCGCGCCTCAGGCCGACACAGAGCGTGAACCCGAGCGTGTCGCCCAGACGGCGCCTGTGGCCGGCCCCCAGACCCTGTGGTTCGAGCAGGCCCTGCTGTCCGACGGCTGGGCCAAGGACGTGCGGTTCACGATCACCGACGGCATGATCAGCCGTATCGACACCGACGTCGCCCGCCAGTCCGGCGAGACGGCCAACGGACCGTGTCTGCCCGGTCTGCCCAACCTGCACAGCCACGCCTTCCAGCGCGCCATGGCCGGGCTGACGGAGACACGCGGACCCACCGGCGACAGCTTCTGGACCTGGCGCGAGCTGATGTACCGCTTTGTCGACCGGCTGGGTCCCGACGAGGTCCAGGCGATCGCCGCCCTGGCCTACATGGAAATGCTGGAGACCGGCTCGACCCGGGTCGGCGAGTTCCACTACCTGCACCACGACAAGGCCGGTTCGCCCTATGCCGACCCGGCCGAGATGGCGGCGCGGATCGCGGCGGCGGCCGAGGAGACGGGGATCGGCCTGACCCTGTTGCCGGTGTTCTACGCCCATGCCGGCTTCGGCGGCGTCGCGCCGGGCGAGAGCCAGCGGCGGTTCGTCCATGATGTCGACGGCTATGGCCGGCTGATCGAGGCCAGCCGCGCGGCGGTGGCCGGTTTGCCAGACGCGGTGGTCGGCATCGCGCCCCACAGCCTGCGCGCGGTGACCGGCGAGGAGCTGACGGCGATCCTCCCGTTGGCCGGCGGAGGCCCCATCCACATCCACATCGCCGAGCAGACCCAGGAGGTCGACGACTGCCTGGCCGCCACCGGTGCGCGGCCGGTGCGCTGGCTGATGAACAACGCCCCGGTCGACAAGCGCTGGTGCCTGGTCCACGCCACCCACCTGAACGCCATGGAGACCGAGCGCCTGGCCAAGACCGGGGCGGTCGCCGGCCTGTGCCCGATCACCGAGGCCAACCTCGGCGACGGCGTCTTCCCGGCCCACGACTATCTGGCGGCCGGCGGCGCGTTCGGGATCGGCTCGGACAGCAACGTGCTGATCGACGCGGCCGAGGAGCTGCGCACCCTGGAATACGCCCAGCGCCTGACGCGGCGCGCCCGCAACGTGCTGGCCAACGCGCCCAAGAGCTCGACCGGCGGCGAACTGTTCCGCGCGGCCGTCAACGGCGGAGCCCAGGCCCTGGGCGTGGCCGGCGGTCTGCGCCGGGGACGTCCGGCCGACTTCGTGACCCTGGACCGCGCCCATCCGGCGATGATCGGCCGCGACGGCGACGCCCTGCTGGACAGCTGGGTGTTCGCCGGGCGACACGGGGCCATCGACGGTGTCTGGCGCGGCGGCCGTCAGGTCGTCAGCGGCGGTCGCCACCATGCGCGCGAGGCGATCCTCGCCCGCTATCGGACCGCCCTGGGGAGCGTGCTGGCTTGACGGGTTTGAACGGCGGGACGCTCTACCAGCGCATCCGGGGACAGATCGAGGACCTGATCCGCTCGGGCGCCTGGGCCCCGGGCCGCAAGGTGCCGTCCGAGGCCGAGCTTATGGCCCAGTTCGACTGCTCGCGGATGACGGTCAACAAGGCGATGTCGGCCCTGGCCGAGGAGGGGCTGATCGTCCGCCGTCGCCGCGCCGGTTCGTTCGTGGCCCGGCCGCGCGTGCACTCCACCGTGCTCGACATCCCCGACATCCAGGCCGAGATCGTGGCGCGCGGCGAGACCTATCGCTTCGACCTGCTGGAGCTGAAGCGGCGCAAGGCCAAGGCCGGCGACGCCGACGAGGTCGCCCTGGCGGCGGGCGGCGAACTGCTGGTGCTGCGCGGCCTGCACGTCGCCGGCGACCGGCCGTTCGCCCTGGAGGACCGGCTGATCAGCCTGGCCGCGGTGCCGCAGGCGGCCGAGCTGGACTTCGCCGAGGAGTCGCCCGGCGCCTGGCTGCTGCACCACGTGCCCTGGACCGAGGCCGAGAACCGCATCAGCGCCGTCGGGGCCGACGCGGCGACCGCCGACCTGATGGCCTTGGACCTCGGAACGGCCCTGCTGGCGGTCGAGCGCCGCACCTGGCGGGCGGGCGAGCCGGTCACCTGGGTGCGCCAGCTGTTCCCGGGCGAGGCGTATGACCTGGTGGCGCGGTTCGGCCGGGCCCGTCCTTGAATCCCGCTCATCCCGGCGAATGCCGGGACCCAGATGGAATAGCGGTGTGGCTGACGCCATGAGCGCTGAGCCCCTCCAATCAGCCTCTCAGCTATAGGATCTGGGTCCCGGCATTCGCCGGGATGAGCGGATTTTATAGGGACTGCCCGTCGTCGACGGTGATCACCGACCCGGTCACCGCCCGCGCCGCGTCCGACGTCAGGTACAGCGCCATGGCCTCCAGGTCGGAGGTCTCCATCAGCCGCTTGCGCGGGAAGGTGGCGACCAGCTTCGCGCCGCCGTCGCTGTCGAACCAGTCGTCGTTCAGCTCGGTCCTGATGTAGCCGGGACACAGGACGTTGACGTTGATCCCCTTGCGCGCCCACTCGCGGGCCAGGCTCTTGCCCATGTGGGCGGTGGCGGCCTTGGAGGCGGCGTAGGCGGTCAGGCCGGGCAGCACCTTGTGCGCGCCGATCGAGGCCACCAGCAGGATGCGGCCGCGCTCGCTGGCCGGGCTGCCGGCCTTGATCATCCGCCGCGCGCCTTCGCGGGCGGTCAGGAAGACGCCGCGGGTGTTGACGTTCAGGACCTTGTCGAAGTCCTCGATCGCGATGTCGAGGGCCGAGCCCTCGATGTTGATCCCGGCGTTGGCGATCACCGAGTCAGGCGCGCCGAACGCGGCTTCGATCGCGTCGTAGCCGGCGATGACCGAGGCTTCGTCCTCGACGTCCATCGTGAAGGCCTGGGCGGCGCCGCCGGCGGCCGTGATCTCGGCGACCAGGGCTTCCAGCTTGTCGGCCCGGCGCGCGGCGGCCGCGACCTTGGCCCCGGACTTGGCGGCGGCGCGGGCGAGGGCGGCGCCGATGCCGGAGGAGGCGCCGGTGATCAGGAGGGTGCGGCCGGTGAGGTCGGTCATGGCGTTTCCTTTTCCGGCCAGTCTGGAAGGCTGCCGTAGAGGGCGTCAATGTTTCCGCGAGGCGAACCCGTGCCGCCAAGGCCCTCCCCCTGTGGGGGAGGTGTCGGCGAAGCCGACGGTGGGGGGAGTGATCGGCAGACGGCCACAACCCGGATCGAGCAGCCCTACAGCTCCCCCCACCGATCGCTGCGCGATCGCCTCCCCCACAGGGGGAGGGATTTCTAGACCAAGCCAGGTCCCGAGATTTTCACCACCGGCGTGAACGCCGGCCGCACGCTCGGCAGCGTCACCCGCAGCCCCTTGCCGTCGCGCTTGAACGCCAACGGCTCGGGCGAGCCCAGCAACTCCACCCGCCGCACGTCGCCGGCGCTCGTTGGCCCCGACGTCGCCAAGCTCTCGATCACCAGCTCGCCGTCCGGCCACGCCATCGGCAGCGCGTACAACTCCCCGCCCTTGGTCACGAACCGGATGTCCGCCGCCTCGAAGGGCTTGGCGTCGCCCTCGTTCTGCATGCCCTCGACCAGCCGCGTCGGCCCCTCGCCGTAGATCCGCCAGGGCCGGGAGGCGTAGATCGCCGGGCCGTTGACGGCGATCCAGCCGGCCATGCCTTCCAGCACCTTTTCTTCCTTGTCGTCGATTGTGCCGTCGCCGCGCTGGGGGATCGAGACCATCAGGCAGCCGTTCTTCGACACCACGTCGATCAGCCGCTGGATCACGTCCTTGGCGCTCTTGTAGCCGTCGCGGTCGTAGAGGCCGCGGTCGTAGTGCCAGTTGCCGATGCAGGTGTCGGTCTGCCAGGGCTCGGGCCGCAGGCGGTCGGAGAAGCCGCGCTCGACGTCCTCGACGATCCCGCGCCGCTGCAGGGGGCTGAGCTTCTTGCCGGTCACCACCACGTCGGTCGCGCCGCGCGCCGCCAGGGCCTGGTTGTAATAGTGCGCCGTCGCCGCCAGGCCGGCCTGGCCGAGCGGCAAGCCGTAGTTGTCGAAATAGACCATGTCGGGCCGGTAGCGGTCGACAAGGTGGTTCTGCCGCGCCAGCCAGCTCCGAATGAAGCCGGAATTGTTCGGCGGCGGGGTCTCCAACCACTCGCCGTCATGGGCGTCGTGCCAGGCGTTGGCGGTTTTGATGCTGTCGATCCCGTCGGGGATCACCATGTTGCGGCCCGTGTAGAGCTCCTGCGGATCCAGGCCCTGCCACCACTTGCCCTTGCCGTCGGCCTTGGTCAGCTGGAAGGCGTCGTAGCGCCGGCCCTTCAGCGGGCCCTCGGCGTCATAGCCGTAGGCGGTCTGCCACCAGTGCCAGGCGTGGGCCGAGTGGTTGGAAACCCCGAACCGCATGCCGTGGGCGCGGGCGACCTGCTCCCAGGTCCCGACGATGTCACGCCCCGGACCGACGCGGACCGTGTTCCAAGCGTGGTGGCGGCTGGCGTACATGTCGAGGTTGTCGTGGTGGTTGGCCATCGACATGAAGTACTTGGCCCCGGCGGCCTGGTACTTCTTCATCAGCCCTTCCGGATCCCAGCGCTCGGCCTTCCAGCGCGGGATGAACTCCATGAAGCCGAACTTCGTGGGGTGGCCGTAGGTCTTGACGTGGTGCTCGTAGAACGGGTTGCCCTGGATATACATCTGGCGGCCGTACCAGTCGCCGTATTCGGGCACGCATTGCGGACCCCAGTGCGACCAGATGCCGAGCTTGGCGTCGCGGAACCAGTCGGGGGTCTTGTAGCCGTCGGCCAGGGACTCCCAGCTGGGCTGGAACGCGGATTTGGACCCGGCGAAGGCGGGCGCGGCCGAGGCGGCGGCCAGGCCGGCGCCGAGGTTCAGCAGGTCTCGACGATTGAAGCTCATGGAAGTCCCTACTGCTGAGCCGGCGCCAAAGCGGGTGCTTGGGGATCGCCGTAGAGGATGCCCCGGCCGTGGACGCCGAGATAGACGCGGCCGAAGCGGTTCGGGTCGCCGGTCAGGGCCCGCAGCTCGGCGAAGCCCCAGCGATCGTCGTGGATCTTGATCCAGGTCTTGCCGACGTCGTCGGAGCGGAACACGCCTTCGACCCCGCCGACCTTGCCCCAGACAAACACCGCCGGATGGGTCTGGCCCGGCGCGGCCTTGCCGAAGCCGACCAGGCCGGCGTCGTCGACGCCGCTGACGGCCTTGAAGCCGGCGCCGCCGTTGGTCGAGCGCATCAGGCCCCGGGCGGTGGGCAGCCAGACCTCGCCCTCGATCCCAGGAACGGCCTTCAGCGGACCGCCCCCGGACAGGTCGCGGGCCGTGACCTTGAACGTCTCGCCGCCGTCGGCGCTTGCCAGCACCGCGCCCTGGGCGGCGTCGTAGACGTAGAAGCGCAGCGGGTTCACGCGGTCCGACGCGGGGGTGAAGTTCGGCTGGTCGCCTTTGGTCACGCCCTGGACCGGCCGCCAGGTCTTGCCGTCGTCGCTGGAGACGTAGGGGGCGGCGTCGCGCATGGCCCAGACCATCCGCTTGCCGTCGGCCGACAGGGCGATGCGGCCGGTGTGGATGTGAGCGTCGCGGGGTGGGGAGGCGGCGAAGGCGATCCAGGTCTTGCCGCCGTCGGCCGAGCGGAAGCCGGCGGTGGGCGTCGGGTCGCTGGTTCGAACGACCAGGTCGGGCCGCAGTTCGGCGTAGTCGAGGCCGCGATTAGTGCCGCCGTGCGGGTCGAAATAGCGGCTGTTGGCGGCGGTATCGAGGTCGTTGTGGCGGAAGCCGCCGATGTCGCCGATGGTGCTGATCAGGGGCCCGCCCGGCGGGCTGACCAGTTCCAGCGCCACCGTCTCCTCCAGCCCCTCGTCGTCGAACCGCCAGTGCGTGCGGCCCGAACGGTCGGCCTCGGTCAGGTTCTTCGTCCGCCACAGGCCGTAGCCGGTGACATAGATCGCCTCGTCGGGATTGGTCGGGTCGATGTCGATGTCGCCGATCCAGTGGCCCATGGCCCGGCCGGCCTTGCCCTCCAGGCTGCGAACCCAAGGCGCGCGGCCGGTGTCGTGCTCGGATCGGTCGCGAAGGGCCTTCCAGGTCTTGCCGCCGTCGGTGCTGCGGAAGACGTCGTCGCCCTTCACCCAGCGGTCCAGGGTCGAGACCACGACGGTCCCCGGGTGGGCCGGGTCGAGGCTCAGGCCGCCATAGCCGAACACGTCGTTCCCGCCGGGTCTGACGGGCGTGATGTCGGTCCAGGCGCCGCTGTCGGGGTCCAGCTTCCAGACCGCGCCGCTCGTCACGCCGTTGGGGCCCAGGCCGTTGCCGTAGGCGACATAGACCCCGCCCTTTGAGTCCAGCGCCAAGTGGTGCGGGACCAGGCCCTCGGGCTGGCCGTTGACCAGGCCCCAGGTCGCGCCGCCGTCGGTGCTGACCAGCAGGCCGCCGCCCTTGGCAGCGGCGAACCCGGCATAGACGATCGCCGTCTCGCCGGCCTTGGTTTTAAGGACCGGATCGAAGGCCACCAGGGTGACGTGGACCTTCGGAAAGGCCTCGACCCGCGACCAGGTCTCGCCGTGGTCGGCGCTGCGATAGAGGCCGTCCTTGGCGCCCAGCAGCAGCACCGCGCCCTGGGCGGGATCGACCATCAGCCGCTCGCCGGTGTTGCGGCCGTCCTCGTTGCCGCCGATCTTCACCGGCAGCTCGCTCCTGGCCCAGGTCGCCCCCTGGTCGGTGGAGCGCAGGACGGCCCCGCCGCGCGCGCCGTCGCGGGTGTATTCGCCGGCCGCCATGTAGAGCCGGTTCGGATCGTGCGGATCGACCGCCAGGCTCAGGGCGCCCGCCAACTGGCCGTCGGCGCGCTTGAGGCCGTCGTTCAGCGCCACCCAGCGGCTGGTCGCGCGGTCCAGGCGATAGGCGCCGCCGATGTCGGTGCGGATATAGACCAGGCCCTTCCGCGTCGGGTGATAGACCACGCCGCTGACGAAGCCGCCGCCCAGCACCTCGACGGTGTTCCAGCTGTAGGGCTGGACGGTCGGCGGCGCGGCGAGGGCGGGCGCGGCGACAGCCAGGACGCCCGCGGCGGCCGCCAGGACGAGGAAGCGTTTGAACCGGGACACGTACGCTTCCGTCTAGCGGGCGGGCGTCAGGCGAACGGCCGCGCCGCCGCTGGGAGCCAGCTTCAGGGTCAGGACGTCGCCGGCCTTCACCGTTTGCTTGCTGACGGCCAGGTCGGTCGGCGCCGCGCCGTCCTGGCGGATGTCGGCGGTGAACGCGCCCCCGCCCAGGAAGCCCAGCGGGACCTTCACGGTCCGCCCGGCCTCGTTGGTCATGGCGCCGATCCACCAGTCCGCGCCCTTGCGGCGGGCCAGCACGATCGACTGGCCGACCTCGCCCGTGATGAACCGCGTCTCGTCCCAGGTGGTCGGGGCGGCGCTGACGAAGTCGAGGCCGGCGGGGCTTTCGCGATAGGTGTCGGGGCTGTCGGACACCAGGCCGAACGGGCTGTCATAGACCACGTACATGGCCAGGGCCTGGCCGCGCGTGGTCTGGACGAACGGCAGGTCGTTGCGCGGACTGAAGGCCGCCGGCGCCACGTTGCGGAAGCCGCCGGGCGTGTAGTCCATCGGACCCAGCAGCATGCGGGTGTAGGGCAGGGTGACGTTGTGGGTGGCGGTGATCCGCCGGCTCCACTTGTTGTACTCCGCGCCCAACACGCCTTCCTGGGTCAGGTAATGCGGATAGGTGCGGATCAGGCCCGTCGGATGCTCGGCGCCGTGCAGGTCGACCATCAGATGGTGTTCGCCGGCCTTGGTCAGCAGGCGGTGGTAGTAGTCGACCATGGCTTGGTCGTCGCGGTCCATGAAGTCGACCTTGATCCCCTTCAGGCCCCACTTTTCATAGAGCGCCAGGGCCTCGTCCATCTGGTCGTCCATCGACTTCCAGTGGGCCCAGACCCACAGCCCGACCTTGCGCTGGGCGGCGTAGGCGACCAGGCCGGGCATGTCGATCTCGGGGATGGTCCTGGTGATGTCGGCGCCCGGTTTCACCGCGCCGCCGCCGCCGCTGTTCCTGTACCAGCCGTCGTCGATCAGCATGTATTCCAGGCCGTTGGCGGCCGCGAAGTCGATATAGGCCTTGATAGTCGCGTCGTTCATCCCGGCCTTGGGCACGCCCGAGACCACCGGACCGTTCCACCAGTCCCAGGCCGCCTTGCCGGGCTTGATCCAGCTGGTGTCGGCCAGGGCGGTCGGCGGATTGAGCGTGGCGACCAGGTTGCTTTCGATCAGCTTGCCGGCGGTCGGCGCGACCATGATCGTCCGCCAGGACGAGACGATGTCGACGCCGGGCTTGCCGCGCACGGCGACGTCCGGCCCGTCCGGCCGGGGCGACAGCTTGACCTGCACGCCCAGCCCGCCGTCGCCGCGTCCGGTCAGGTATAGGCCGGCATAGTCCTTCAGGTCGGCCTCGGTGATCGCGAAGGCCGCATTGGCGCCCTCGCAGACCAGCGGGGCGTCATAGAGATTGTGTTCGCGCAGCCTGGAGGCCTGGACCGGATCGAACTCGCCCTCGTGGCTGCTGCCGAACTTGCCCAGGTTCAGGCCCCAGCAGCGATAGTCGGCCGGGAAGTCGAAGCGGGTCTCCTCGTTGCGGACGCTGACCGCGTCGAGCCCCGGCTGCTGGGGCAGCACGTAGCGGAAGGCGACGCCGTCGTCATAGGCGCGGACGATCACCCGCAGCCGGCGCTTGCGGCCCTCGGGCTCCTGGAAGTCGACGCTGAGCTGGTTGTAGTGGTCGCGGACCGTCCGGGCCTTGCCGGCCACCAGGTCGTAGGTCGTGTCGTTGGTCGACGGGACCGCGCCGGTGATCTTCAGGCCGTGGCTGAGAGGCCCGCCGGCGCTGAGCACCAGGCCCAGCGGGGAGGGCGCCAGCAACGACTTGCCCTTGTAGGCGACGGCGTAGCGGGCCTGGCCGTCGCTGTCGGAAACCGTGACCTTGAGGGCGCCGTCGGGGGAGGAGAGCTGCTGTTCGGCGGCGCTGGCCGGACTGGCCACGAAAACCGCCAGGGCCGCGCCGGACATCAGACTCGCCGCAAATCCCCGCATGCCTTCGCTCCCCATCGCCTCTTGGGCGTTTCTATTTGTCACACAAATTAGACCGTGTATGGATCGCCGTCGAGCTTTTAGATACCGGTACCAAGAACGGTGTTCGGATTGCCCCGATCGCGTCGGCGTGCGACTGACAACGTTGTCGGAATTCAACGATAAAATGTGGGGAGTTATGAACACCAAGGCCTTCTGCGCCGCGTTGCTGGCGAGCACCCTCCTGACTGGCGCCCCTCTGAAGGGGATAGCGTTCGCCGCGGAATCCAAGAGCACCGCCCATCCGGCCCTGTGGCCCGCGGCCAAGAGCCAGGGCCTGGTGGACCCCCAGACCGAAGCCTTCGTCGATTCCCTGATGTCCAAGCTGACCCTCGAGGAGAAGGTCGGCCAGATGATCCAGGGCGACATCGGCTCGGTGAAGCCGGAAGACCTGAAGACCTATCCCCTGGGCTCGATCCTGGCCGGCGGCAGCTCGCCGCCGCTGGGCGCGCCCGACCGCTCGCCGATCGGCCCGTGGGTCAAGTCGGTCGAGACCTTCCGCGCCGCCGCCGCCCAACGCCAGGGCGGCACGCAGATCCCGCTGATGTTCGGCATCGACTCCGTGCACGGCCACGGCAACGCCGTCGGCGCCACGCTCTTTCCGCACAACATCGGCCTGGGCGCGGCCCGCGATCCGGAGTTGATCCGCAAGATCGGCGCGGCCACCGCCCAGGAGACCGCCGCCAGCGGCTTCGACTGGGCGTTCGGCCCGACCCTGACCGTGCCGCGCGACGACCGCTGGGGCCGGACCTACGAGGGCTATTCCGAAGACCCCGAGATCGTCCGCCAGTACGCCGGCCAGATGATCCTGGGCCTGCAAGGCGCGGTGTCCCAGGGCGGCGTGATCCAGCAGGGCCATGTCGCGGCCAGCGCCAAGCACTTCCTCGGCGACGGCGGCACCCACGAGGGCAAGGACCAGGGCGACACCCAGGTCTCGGAATCCGAGCTGATCCGCCTGCACGCCCAGGGCTACGTGCCGGCCATCAACGCCGGGACCATGACCATCATGGCGTCGTTCAACAGCTGGAACGGCGAGAAGATGCACGGCAACAAGAGCCTGCTGACCGACGTGCTGAAGGGCAAGATGGGCTTCGACGGCTTCGTCGTCGGCGACTGGAACGGCCATGGCCAGGTCGCCGGCTGCACGCCCAAGAACTGCGCCCAGGCCGCCAACGCCGGGCTCGACATGTACATGGCGCCCGACAGCTGGAAGGACCTCTACGCCAACACGCTGGCCCAGGCGAAGTCGGGCGAGATCCCGATGGCCCGCATCGACGACGCCGTGCGCCGCATCCTGCGCGTGAAGGCCAAGCTGGGCCTGTTCCAGCAGGCGCGTCCGCTGGAGGGCAAGGAAGCCCTGATGGCCTCGGCCGAGCACAAGGCCATCGCCCGCCAGGCGGTGCGCGAGTCGCTGGTGCTGCTGAAGAACAACGGCGTCCTGCCGGTGAAGGCCTCGGCCAACATCCTGGTGGCCGGCTCGGGCGCCGACGACATCGGCCAGCAGGCCGGCGGCTGGACCCTGTCGTGGCAGGGCACCGGCAACACCAAGGCCGACTTCCCCAACGCCCAGTCGATCTATTCGGGCCTGAAGGAGACGGTCGAGGCCTCGGGCGGCAGCGCGACGCTCAGCGTCGACGGCGCGTTCGACAAGAAGCCTGACGTCGCCATCGTGGTGTTCGGCGAGACGCCCTACGCCGAGGGCGTGGGCGACATCAAGACGCTGGAATACCAGCCCGGGAACAAGACCGACCTGGCCCTGCTGAAGAAGCTGAAGGCCGCCGGCGTGCCGGTGGTGGGCGTGTTCCTGTCGGGCCGCCCGCTGTGGGTGAACCCCGAGATCAACGCCTCGGACGCCTTCGTCGCGGCGTGGCTGCCGGGCTCGGAAGGCGGCGGCGTCGCCGACGTCCTGATCGGCGACAAGGCCGGCAAGCCGCGCACCGACTTCCACGGCAAGCTGTCGTTCAGCTGGCCCAAGACCGCCGGCCAGTTCACGCTGAACCGCGGCGACAAGACCTACGACCCGCAGTTCGCCTACGGCTACGGCCTGACCTACCCCAGCAAGACGCGCGTCGGGACGCTGTCGGAAAAGCCGGGCTTCACGATCGCCACCGACAACGTCAGCAACTACTTCGTGGGCGGCAAGACGCCGTCGCCGTTCGAGTTCAAGCCGTCGCCCAGCACCGCGGTGCAGATCCGGCCCGTGGACGCGGGCAACGTGCAGGAAGCCGGGCGTCAACTGACCTATTCCGGCGACAAGCCGGCCACGGTCTCGCTGGCGGCCGACAAGGCGTTCGACCTGTCTTTCCACACCAACGCCGAGATGGACCTGCTGATCGACTATCGCGTCGACGCCAAGCCGACCGCGCCGGTCACCCTGTCGATCGGGGCGGGCAAGCTGGACGTCACGCCGGTGCTCGAAGCCTCGCCGGTTGGCGAATGGAAGAGCCTGAAGGTGTCGCTCAAGTGCTTCCAGGCGGCGGGAACCGACGTCACCAAGGTCACCGCGCCGTTCGCGCTGTCGACCGCCGGCAAGCTGACGGTGACGCTGCAGAGCGTGAAGCTGACGACGGATCCGGCCGGAGCGGTGTGTCCGGGGAAGGCTCAATAGCAACTCGGGCGGAGATTTGAGGTGGTGTCCATGCGTTCGACAGTCCTTGGTCTGCTGGCCGCCACCGTCCTGACGACCTCCGCCCAAGCCGCGCCCGTCCTGGCCCCGGTCTTCACCGACCACGCCGTCCTGCAACGCGGCCAGCCGATCCGGGTCTGGGGCTGGGCCAAGCCCGGCGAGGTGGTCGAGCTGTCGCTGGGCGAGGCCAAGACCAGCGCGACGACGGACGCCGAGGGCCGCTGGGCCACGACCTTCCCGGCCCGCGAACCCGGCGCGGCCCTGACCCTGACGGCCCAGGCCGGGGGCGAGCGCCAGACGATCTCGGACCTGCTGGTCGGCGACGTCTGGCTGTGCTCGGGCCAGTCGAACATGGAATACCCGCTGCGCCGCTCCCTGGCCGGCGAGGCCGAGGCGGCCAATTCGGCGGACCCGAACATCCGCCTGCTGCAGACCGGCCGCACCAGCCTGCCCACCCCGACGACCGCCCTGCCCAAGGAGGCGGCCTGGCGCGCGGCGACCCCGGAAACGGCCAACAATTTCAGCGCCGCCTGCTTCTTCATGGGCCGCGAGATCAAGAAGACCACCGGCGTTCCGATCGGCCTGATCGACGCCACCTGGGGCGGTTCGATCATCCAGGACTGGATCAGCCGCGAGGGCCTGCAGGCGCTGGGCGGCTATGACGAGAGCCTGGCCGTGCTGGCCGACTGGGCCCGGTCGCCGGAGGCGGGGGTGACGCGTTGGGAGACCCAGCTGGATCGCTGGGCCGCCAAGGCCGAGCCCCAGGCCGCGGCCTGGAGCCGCCCGGACTTCGACGACCGCGACTGGAAGACCATGCCGGCCGAGCAGTTCTGGGAGACCAATCCCGGGCTGGAGACCTTCGACGGCACGATCTGGCTGCGGGCCACGATCACCCTGACCGAGCAACAGGCGGTCCAAGGTGCGACCCTGTCGCTGGGGCCGGTCGACGACCTGGACACCACCTTCGTCAACGGCCGCAAGGTCGGTTCGTCGCAGGGTTGGGACACGCCGCGCGACTACAAGATCGCGCCCGGCGTACTGAAGGCGGGCCCTAACCTGATCGCCGTGCGAGCGATCGACGCCGGCGGCGGCGGCGGGGCCTGGGGCCCGGCGGCCCAGAAGGGTCTGAGGTTCGACGACGGTTCGTTCGCCCCGCTGGGCGCAACCTGGCGCTACAAGATCTCGACCACCCTGGCTCAGACCGGCCTGCCGCCGACCGCCCCGTGGGTGGGGGCCAGCGGCCTGTCGACCCTTCGCAACGGCATGATCGCGCCGTTGATCCCCTACGGCCTGAAGGGCTTCGCCTGGTACCAGGGCGAGGCCAATGTCGCCGAGCCGGCGGCCTACGCCCGCCTGCTGCCGGCCCTGGTCGCCGACTGGCGCCGGTGGTTCGACGCGCCGGACGCGCCGTTCCTGGTGGTGCAGTTGGCCGACTTCGGGCCGCGCCAGACGACGCCGGTCGAGTCCGGCTGGGCCGGCGTGCGCGACGTCCAGCGCCGCACGGCCGCCGCCGATCCCAAGGTCGGCCTCGCCTCGGCGGTCGACATCGGCGACATCTACGACATCCACCCGGCCAACAAGCAGCAGGTCGGCCATCGCCTGGCCCTGCAGGCCCGCAAGCTGGCCTATGGCGAGACCACCCTGGTCGCCGCCGGCCCGGCGCCCCTGTCGGCGACCCTGACGGGCGGCGCGGTGGTCGTGCGGCTGGACCAGCCGGCGGTGGTGCAGGCCGACGTCCGGCCGGTCGGCTTCGAGCTGTGCGATGCGGCCGGCGCCTGCCGTTTCGCGGATGCGGCCCTGGCCGGCGATCAGGTCCGGCTGACGGTCCCAGCCGGCTTCGCGCCGGTCAAGGTGCGTTTCGCCTGGGCCGACAGTCCGATCCTCAACCTCTATGGACGGACGGGTCTGCCTGCGACCCCGTTCGAGCTGGCGGTGACGCCCCGCTAGGGCGCGCCGGCCTCCGGTGTTCTCCGCGCCGCGTCGAGGGTTCGGCCCCATGTCGGTTTGCCGGCGCCGCCCTTAGGGTTCGCCGGTTCAGTTCCGCTGGCCCAGGACGCCTCATGGCTCAATCCGCCACGCTCGACATCGACGGCGCCGTCACGCCGGACGAGGCGCGGAGCATCGCCAAGGAGGCCTATGTCTACGGCGTGCCGATGGTCAGCATCTACGGCACGCTCCACGCCTTTTCGGTCGACAAGGGCGGGCGCGAATACAAGGGGCCGTTCAACACCGTGCTGAACGTCGCCCGGGTGTTCACGCCGGACGACACGGCGTTCGTGACGCCCAATTCCGACACGCCCTACACCTTCATGGGCCCCGACCTGCGGGCCGAGCCGATGGTGATCACCGTGCCGCCCATCGAGGAGGACCGGTATTTCGTCTTCCAGCTGATGGACCTCTACACGTTCAATTTCGACTACATCGGCACGCGGGCCACCGGCAACGGCGGCGGCGACTTCCTGCTGGTCGGGCCGGACTGGAAGGGCGAGGCGCCGTCGGGGATCACCAAGGTCATCCCCTGCGAGACCGAGATGGTCAATGTCGTCGGCCGCACCCAGCTGTTCGATCCCGGCGACCTCGACAACGTCAAGGCCATCCAGGCCGGCTACCAGTTGCGGCCGCTGTCGGCCTTCCTGGACCAGCCCGCGCCGCCGCCGGCTCCGGAGCTGAATTGGGTCAAGCCGGTCCCGCCGGCCGAACTGCGCACCTCGCTCGACTTTTTCAATGTCCTGAGCTTCGTGCTGCAACTGGCGCCGACCCATCCGTCCGAGATCGAGCTGCGCGCCCGCTTCGCCAAGATCGGCGTGGTGCCGGGGCGAAGCTTCGACGCCGCCGCTCTGTCGCCCGAGATCCAGGACGCCCTGAAGGCCGGCATGGCCGACGGCCAGGAGGAGATCGACGCGCGCCGCGCCAGCCTGGGCGGCAAGAGCGACCAGCTGTTCGGGACGCGAGCCTTCCTGAACAACGACTACGTCACCCGCGCGGTGGGGACCCAGGTCGGGATCGGGGCCAATTCGCGCGAGGAGGCCCTGTATCCGATCTACGAGGCCGACGCCGACGGCCAGCCCCTGGACGGGGCGGCGGCGAACTATCGCCTCCGTTTCGCGCCCGGCGCCTTCCCGCCCGTCAAGGCCTTCTGGTCGCTGACGATGTACGACAAACAGACCCAATTGCTGGTCGCCAATCCGATCGACCGCTACCTGATCAACTCGCCGATGCTGCCGGACCTGAAGCTGGATCCCGACGGCGGGTTGACGATCCGCATCCAGCGCGAACGCCCGACCGGCGACGCGGCCGCCAACTGGCTGCCGACGCCCAACGGGCCGTTCATGCTGGCCATGCGCTACTACCTGCCTAAGCCGGAACTGCTGTCCGGGGCGTGGACTTCGCCTCGCGTCGAGCGGTTCGGCTAGGGTAGGGGGCTGGCGGCGCGCGCCCGAGTCGGCGCGCGCCGTTAACCAGCAACGCATTGACCTCCAGAGGCATTTGTCTCTCGTGAGGAGAGCGTAGCGTGCCCGATGTCGCGTACCAGCAGTTGGCCGAGCTTTGGGAGGCCGTGTTCGGCGAGCAGCCGTCCGTGGTCGCCGAGCCGGGGCTGACCGCCCAGATCCTGGTCAGCTGCCTGCCGCCGGCTGAACCCTACAGCTTCGACGCCTGGGACGAGGGCGAGGGCTAGGATGCATCGACCCGCCCTTCCTTCTATCCGTCATTCCCGCCCTTGTGGCGGGAACCCCTGGTTCAGCTGACGGTGCGCTGCCTTGGCGCGCCMGCGCGCCACTCCTCCGCCCATGCGGCGGACAGAGGGGTTCCCGCCACAAGGGCAGGAATGACGGTTGAAAGGGGAGGGGGCAGACCGACCAAGCCGCCAGCCTGCTGAATGTCGATCCGCCCTAGATCGCCAGAACCTTCAGCCGCTCGCGCAGGTCGCCCAGTTCGTCCAACGGCATGCTCAGCTTGCAGAACAGCTGCTCGGGCACGGCCTTGGCCTTGTCGCGCAGGGCGGCGCCGGCGTCGGTGAGGGTGATGACCACCCGCCGCTCGTCCTCGGGATCGCGGGTGCGCGCCACCAGGCCTTGGCTCTCCAGGCGCTTGAGCAGCGGGGTCAGGGTGCTGGACTCCAGGTCCAGCGCCTCGCCCAGGGCGCCCACCGTCCGGGGACTGGCCTCCCACAGCACCAGCATGGCCAGGTACTGCGGATAGGTCAGGCCCAGGGCCTCGAGCAGCGGCCGGTAGAGCCGCGTCACCCGATTGGCGGCGCCGTAGAGGGCGAAGCACAGCTGACGGTCGAGGCGCAGGGCCTCGACCGGTTCGCCGCTGGTCTTTTCAATCTTCGAGGTCATGCGGCCTTTGTGGTGATCGCGACGTCGACATTGCCGCGCGTGGCGTTGGAATAGGGACAGACCTTGTGCGCCGTCGCAACCAGGGCTTCGGCCTCGTCCTGGGTCAGGCCCTGGGTTTCGACTTCGAGGGCGACTTCCAGCTTGAAGCCGACTTCCAGCGGGGCCAGGCCGACGACGCCGGTCACGGTCGAGCCGGTCAGGCCGATCTTCTGCTGGCGAGCCACGTGGGCCATGGCGCTCTGGAAACAGGCGGCGTAGCCGGCCGCGAACAGCTGCTCGGGATTGGTGCCCTGGCCGTTGCCGCCCAGCGCCTTGGGCAGGGCCAGCTGCACGTCCAGCAGGCCGTCGTCGCTGCGGGCCTTGCCTTCGCGGCCGCCGGTGGCCGTGGCGCGGGTTTGATAGAGAGTGGACATCGGGTGCCTCCTTGGCGTTGTTCGATACTGAACGATTTAATCGTGCACGACTTAATGACAAGGGGCGTGGTGAAGTTTTTTATCGCGCGCGATCTTTCGGCATGGCCGCGCTACCCGGCCGGAGCCTTCGCGGCACCGACCAACGCCCCCAGCGCCTCCATCGCCGTGAGATCGCCGAGCAACTGCCGCACGATGCTCAGCGTGTCGGAATAGATCCGTTCGCAGACCAGGGTCTCGCCTTCGAACAGGAAGAAGGCGGCCATCTGGCAGCTGAAGGGGCGACCGGTTGGCGGAAGGGGGCCCAGCGGTCCCAATTGCGTGCCCTCGAGGATGAACTCGACCACGATCCCGTCGTCGACATGGCGCAGCGACAGCAGGGTGTTGCGCTGGTCGGGAAAGGTCTGGCGCGAGCTTTTGTAGTAGCGCTCGACGTCGGGCCGGCCGTCATGGACCGCCCCGGTGGCGATGATCTCGTAGTGGGGGTGGGGGAAGGTCGCCAGCACCTTGTCCCAGGCGTGGTCGATCTCGTCGGCCATGTGCTCGCGCACGATGGTCTCGCGCCGGGCGCGCAGGGCTTCCTGGGTCATGATCGCTCCTCCCGTCCGCTCTTCGGCGGCGTCGGAGGCAGTAGAACCGT
Source organism: Caulobacter sp. P1_D6 (assembly GCF_056406095.1). Taxonomy (NCBI): domain Bacteria; kingdom Pseudomonadati; phylum Pseudomonadota; class Alphaproteobacteria; order Caulobacterales; family Caulobacteraceae; genus Caulobacter; species Caulobacter sp. P1_D6. The sequence goes on from NZ_JBFUAW010000016.1 coordinate 59,869, forward strand.
CAGGTCGTGGGTTGGAAAGGGCCTAAGCCGCCCAGGCGGCCGCGAAGCGCTTCAGCTGCGAGCGGGCGGCGCTTTCGGCGCCGTCGCCCAGGGCTTCCAGGCGCAGGAACAGGTCGCCGGCCCGGTGCGGGCCGCGAGCGGGCAGGCCCTGGCCGGGCAGGCGCACCAGGCCGCGGGCGGCGGCCTTGGTCGAGATCCAGACCAGGCGCGGACCCAGGGCCGTGGCGACCTCGATCCGGCCGCCCTCGGCCAGGGCGCGGGCGTCCAGCCGCGCGGTCAGCCACAAGTCGCCGCCGCGCACCAGGGCGTCGGGATCGTGCTGGATCGTCACGCGGAAGGTGACGTTCTCGACCCGGACCTTGTCGTCCTCGCGCAGGCCGGCGGGCAGGGTCAGGCGCAGCTTGCGGGCGTCCAGGGCCAGGTCCAGCGTGCCGCCGGCGAAGGCCATGGCGGCGTCGATCCGCAGGGTGGCCTGCTCGACCCGGGCGGGCTCGGCGACGGCGGGCGGGAAATGGATCTGCCGCGCCGGGGCGTCCTGCAGCAGGCGGTAGGCGGCCAGCACGTCGCGGAACAGCGCCGCGTCGCCGCCGGGCCGGTCGGGGTGGGCGCGCTTGGCGGCTTCGCGATAGGCGGCCCGCAGTTCGCGCTCGTCCGCGCCGGGGGCGACGCCCAGGATCGCGCGGGCGGCTTGCAGGCTCAGAGCGGAGGATACGCCAACGGTCATGCCGCCGACCCTGCCGCCGTTTAGTCAACGGGGCGTTAAGTTAACTTTTTCAAGCGTTTTCAAGCGCGCCGGCTAGCGGATCTGGCTGCCCATCAGCCACACTAGGCCGAACACGCCAGCCACCCCGGCGGCGAAGGCGATCACAGCCCACGAGCCGCTCTTGCGATGCCAGGTGACCGGCTCGTCCACCTCGGGCCCCTCGACCCGCGCCCGCTCGGCCGCCTTGGCGCGCAGTCGCCACAGGTTCCAGGCCCCGCCCGCGAACAGGAACAGGCCGCCGGCCGCCAGGATGATCCAGTCCTGGACGTCGTCGCCCTTCCACTTGACCGCCTCGCCATAGCCGATCCACAGGCCGGCCGCGCACCACAGCGCCAGGGGGATCCAGGCCAGTCGCGCCCGCGTGCCGAGTTTCATCAGGTGTCCTTCAAGTCTCGCGCGGCAGATGCGCGCGACGCCCCCCGCGCGTCAAGCGTGGCCCGCTGCTGACAGGCGCCCTATATCCCTCTCATGACCGACGCGCCCCTGATCCCCGCCTCGCCGTCCGAGGACGACTATGTCCGCCAGGTGACCGAGGCCACGCCCCCGCCGCTGCTGCCGGAGGGCGATCCGATCCGCCTGTTCGAGGAGTGGCTGGCCGAGGCCGGCAAGGGCGAGCCCAGCGATCCGAACGCCGTGGCCCTGTCCACCGTCGACGCCGAGGGGCTGCCGGACTCTCGCATGGTGCTGCTCAAGAGCGTCGATGCGCGCGGCTTCGTCTTCTACACCAACACCCAGAGCGCCAAGGGCGTGGAGCTGGGCGGGCAGCCCAAGGCGGCCCTGCTGTTCCACTGGAAGTCGCTGCGCCGCCAGGTGCGGGTGCGCGGCGTGGTCGAGCCGGTGACGGAGGCCGAGGCCGAGGCCTATTTCGCCAGCCGCGCCCGCCACAGCCAGCTGGGCGCCTGGGCCAGCGACCAGTCGCGTCCGCTGCCCGACCGTCTGGCCCTGGAGCGCCGGGTGGCCGAGATGGCGCTGAAGTTCGGGATCGGCAAGGTGCCGCGCCCCCCGCACTGGTCGGGCTATCGCGTGGTCCCCCAGGTCATCGAGTTCTGGCGCGACCGCCCGTTCCGCCTGCACGAACGGCTGGTCTATGAGCGCGTGGGCGAGGGCTGGGAGACCAAGCGCCTATTTCCCTGACGGGCCGCCTAACGGACCACAAGGGTTCGCGCCGGCCTTCGCCAAGCCGTGGAACTCGATCAGCATGCCCAGGTCCTGGCTCGTCGGGGCCAGGAACGACTCGCCCTGAAGGCCTGCGTAGCGGGTGAGCTTGCGCTCGTAGCCGCGCTCGACCCAGCGCTGGGCCCGGCCCAGGTCGGCGGCGCCAAGGCTGACGCCCAGGATGCGCGGACCCTTGGTCAGCGCGTCGGCCGCGGCGCCGGGGCCGTCGGGCGTCAGGGTGAGGAGGGCGGTCGGCCCGACCGGCACGCACCAGCCCTTGGCGCCCACCGCCGGCAGGCTGACGGGGACCGCGCCGCCGTGGCCCATGCGCGCCAGCGCCGCGCGGTCGGCCTCGGGATCGGCCGAGACCAGCCAGATGGCCGACAGCGTCCTGGCGCTGTTGGGATGCTCGCGCGTGACCCGGTAGTCGTCCTGATTGGACGGATCGGCCTGATCCGGCGCGTAGCCGCTGTTGTAGTCGATGTAGAAGGTGTTGCTGGACAACGGCGCCTTGTCGAAGGCGAACAGCCGCCAGCCGGGCTTGGCGCTGTCCGGGCCGGCGAACATCGGCGTCACCGGATAGCCCAACGCCTTCAGCGAGGCCTGGACGGCGTCCAGGTTCGAGGCGCGGAAGCCGAAGGTGCGCGCGCCCGGCTGCTCCTTGAGCGCGATCCGGTCGTCCTTCATGCCGGGGTCGTAGTCTGGATCGGGGCGGGTGACGCCCAGCAGTTCGAGGAAGCTGGTGTCCGAAAAGCGGATGTAGCGGTTGGCGACGCCGCCCGGGTCCCGGCCCGCCCGGACCTGGAAGCCCAGCTTCACGGCCATGATCGCGGTGACCTCGTCGATGCCGTGGCCCCAGAGCAGGACGTGGTCCAGCCTCGCCGTCGGGGCGGGAGGGGGAGCGGGCGCGGCCAGGGCGGACGCCGAGGCGCTGGCGGAGAGGGCCAGGGCCAGCCCGATGCTCACAAAGGTCTTCACGCAGGATCTCCCGAAAATACGCCGGCCACCTCGGCCCGACGCGTCACGCTGGGCGCGGCCGGACACGATATCGACGACGAGGGCCGTCGCTCAACGACCTGAGAGGTCGTTGGAACGCGGAGACAGGGCCGGGCTCAGCGGGCGCCGTAGCGCGCCAGGAACGTCTCCACCGCGTCGGCGCAGATGTCGGCCAGCGGCCGGTTCGGCTGGGCCTCGTCGCCGGCGGTCAGGCCCAGCACCAGGGTGGCGTGGTCCAGCATGCCCAGCAGTTGGCCGGCGGCCCGAACGGGATGATCGACCGTCAGCTCGCCGGTCGCGACCAGGTCGTCGATGACCTGGATCGCCGCGCCGGCCAGGTCCTGGTAGGCGCTGCGCACGACATGGTCGGCCACGGCGCCGAAGCGCCGGCGTTCGCTGGCGACCATCCGGAACATCGCCCGGGTCACGGGCCGCGACATGAGGGTCGCATAGGCCAGGGCCAGGCTGGTCAGGCGGGCGCGGGCGTCGCCCTTCGTCCCGACGCTCTCGCGCACGGGCTCGGCCATGGGTCCGACCGCGTCGTGGACGACGATCTCGAACAGCTTGGCCTTGCTGGGAAAGTGGGCGTAGAGGGTGGCCGTGGACACCCCGGCTATGCGGGCCACCACCTCCATGCCGGCCGCGGAATAGCCTTCTCGGAGAAAGACGCCGCGCGCGGCGGTGAGGATTTCGGTCTTCTTGCGTTCGGACCGATTGAGGATTGCGCCGGCGAGCATGCGGTTGTGACTCGATCTATGGTTAATTGACCATAGACATTCAACCCAAGCGTAAGCAAGCGCGCCGGGCGCGACGTGGCTCCAACTTTCCGCTATGGGGACCGCCGGCGCCCGAATTCCGGCGTTTCTAAAAGGATTTGGGCGTGATCAAGGACGCGGAGACGGTTCGCGAGCAGGAAGTGGCCGCCTGGATGGGCGAGCGGGCCGATCGGGTGATCGAGACCTCGTGCGCCCGCGTGTTCCTGGTCGGCGAGGCGGCCTGGAAGGTCAAGCGCCCGGTCAATTTCGGCTTTCTGGACTATTCCACCCTGGAGCTGCGTCGCTGGTCGCTGGAGCGCGAGCTCAGCTTCAACCGCGCCGCCGCGCCCGACATCTACCGCGCCGTCCGTCGCCTGACCCGCACCGAGTCGGGCGGGGTCGAGATGGACGGGACCGGCGAGATCGTCGAGTACCTGCTGGAGATGCGACGCTTCGACGAGCAGGGCGTGCTGGCCCAGCAACCGTGGGCGATCGACGACGCGCTCGAGGAATCCCTGGGCCGCACCATCGCCCAGTTCCACGCCGGCGCGCCGCTGCGCCCGCAAGGCGGCGGGGTGGGGGCCCTGGGCTACACCATCGCTTCGAACGCCAACCTGCTGCGCGGCCTGGCGCCTCGGCTAGGCGCCCAGGCCGTCGAGCGGCTGATCGCCGAGACGGATCTCGCGCTGGAGCGCCTGGGTCCGCTGCTGAACGAACGGGCCGGCCAGGGCTTCGCGCGCCACTGCCACGGCGACCTTCACCTGGGCAACATCCTGGTCGAGGACGGCAAGCCGATCCTGTTCGACTGCATCGAGTTCAACGACTCGCTGTCGGACATCGACGTCCAGTACGACCTCGCCTTCCTGCTGATGGACCTGGACTTCCGCCGTCGCCGCGACGCCGCCGGCCGGGTGCTGAACGCCTATCTGGACGAGGCCGGCCGCACCTTCGGCGAAGGTCTGTGGACCGGCCTGGCCGCCCTGCCGCTGATGCTCAGCGTCCGCGCCGCCGTGCGCACCCACGTCTGGGCCTACAGCAACGACGACGAGGCCGCGCGCGCCTATCTGGCCACGGCCCTGGAGCACCTGGCGCCCAAGCCGGTCAGCCTGGTGGCGACCGGCGGCTTCTCCGGTTCGGGCAAGTCGACCTTCGCCCGGGTCTGCGCGCCCGGCCTGGGCGCGGCCCCTGGGGCGGTGGTGCTGCGCACCGACGAGATCCGCAAGCGCCTGTGCGGCGTGCCCTCGCTGCACCGCCTGCCGAAAGAGGCCTACACGCCGGAAATGAGCGAGCGGGTCTATGACGAGCTGTTCCGCGACGCAGGTCTGACCCTGGCCGGCGGCCGCTCGGTGGTGGTCGACGCGGTGTTCCTGAAACCCGAGCAGCGGGCCCGCGCCGAGGCCCTGGCCAAGCAGGTCGACGTCGCCTTCCAGGGCGTCTGGCTGGAGGCCCCGCCCGAGGTGCTGCGCGCGCGCGTCGCCGCCCGCGTCAACGACGCGTCGGACGCTGACGTGGCGGTGCTGGAAAGCCAGCTGGCCCGCGACACCGGCGACATCGCCTGGCGCCGGGTCGACACCGTCAGCGCCTTCGAGGACGAGGCCCGGACCCTGGCGGAGTCGATGGGCTAAAGGCGGCTAGCCTCGGCTCGAGATCTGGAACGGATTGCCGTCCGGATCCTTGCCGTCGCACATGTCGAAGGTGCTCGTGGACTTGACCGGACCCAGCACGACGGCCCCGCGCCGTTGCAGCATGGCCTTGGCGGCGGCGACGTCGGCGGCGAAGAACACCAGCTTGGGCGGGCGCTGACCCACGACCGGCTTTCCATGGTGGAGCGCCAGGCGGCACGCGCCGGCGTCGAACTCGACCCATCCGTCTTCCCGACCGAGCACGGCGAGACCGATGACGTCCTGGTAGAAACGGGCAAGGCCCGGCACGTCGGCCGTAAAGACCACGATGCGCTTCAGATCGAGTTTCAACTGCGGCTCCCAATGTGAAAATCAGAGGCTGGAAGGGATCGGCCGCTATTTATTTTTGCAAGCGCCATCGCGTTGGAAAATGGCGCTAAGACTGCGCCGCCTCGGTGCAGCGGCCCTTCGGCCGCACCGCCGTGCAGATCGCCGACAGCAGGTCGGCCGGCCGGATCGGCTTGCCCAGGTGATCGTCGAAGCCCATCGCGAGAAAGCGCTCGCGGTCGCCCGACATGGCCGAGGCGGTCAGGGCGATGACCGGGATCCTCGGATCGCCGGCCACGCCGGCCCGGATGGCGTTCAGGGCGGTGATGCCGTCCATCACCGGCATGTTGATGTCCATCAGCACCGCGTCGAACGCGTCGGCCTTCAGGGCGTGCAGGGCCGCCTGGCCGTCGTCGACGATGGTCAGCGCCACGCCGGTCGCCTCCAGCATGGTGCGCACCACGACCTGGTTGATGGCGTTGTCCTCGGCCATCAGGATCCGCAGGGAGTCCAGGTCCGGCGCGTCCTGATCCTCGAACTCGTCGGCCGTCACGGCGGGCGCGGCGACCGGGACGGCGCGCAGGGTGAAGGCGAACGCCGCGCCGCCGACTCCGCTCTCCAAGACCAGGTCGCCGTCCATCTGGCGGGCCAGGGCGCGCGAGATGGTCAGGCCCAGACCCGTGCCGCCGTGGCTGCGCGAGACGGCGTTGTCGGCCTGGGTGAAGCTGTCGAAGATGCGGTCGTGGAAGTCGGCGTCGACACCGACGCCGGTGTCGACCACCCGCAGCAGGATCTCGCAGGCGCCGTCGGCTGAAGGCGTGCCCGGCGCGGACAGCTGGATCGTCACCCCGCCCTGGCTTGTGAACTTCAGGCCGTTGGAGATCAGGTTCATCAGCACCTGGCGGATGCGCTGGGGGTCGGCCAGGATCCAGGCGGGGGCGGACGGGTCGATCTCGGTGCGCAACCACAGGCCCTTCTCGGCGGCGGCGTCGCGCCAGGCGTCGCCGGCCGCGCGGACCAGGTCGTGCAGATTGGTGGCCACGTGATCCAGGTCGACCTTGCCGGCCTCGATCTTCGACAGGTCCAGCACGTCGTTGAGCACCTGCATCAGGCTGTCGCCCGACTTGATCATCAGCCGCACGTGGCGGCGCTGGGCCTCGTTGAGGTTGGTGCGGTCCAGGGCGTAGGCCATGCCCAGCAGGCCGTTCATCGGGGTGCGCAGTTCATGGCTGGTGACGGCCACGAAGGTGGACTTGGCGCGGTTGGCCTCCAGGGCGCGCTCGCGCTCCTCGCGCAGGCCCCGGGTCAGGGCGTCCATCCGGTTGGCGGCGGCGCGATTGGCCACCATCACGCTGATCGTGGTCAGCACCACCATGGCCAGGCCCAGGCGCGTGGTGTTGGGACCCACGCCGTCGCCGGGCATGAAGAAGACCGGAAAGACCAACAGACTGATCATCGGCGCGACGGCGCTGATCGCCAGCAGGGCGACCGGTTGGTGACGGAAGTTCTGGGTATAGATGATCTGTCCCGCCCAGATGGCGAAGGCAGCCAGCTTGAGATCGGCCTTGGTCGACAGCCAGAACATCGCCGCCAGGCTGGCCCAGATCAGGTTGATCGGCAGGGCCGCCCAGACGAAGGCGGCTCGGGCGCGCGGCGAGCCGGGAACGCCAGCCTTGAACCGCCGGGTCGCGAGCCGTGCCAGGCCTTCGGCCGCGGCCAGGGCCAGCAGCCAGCCCACCGCGGTCGGGAACCCCAGGGCGTATGTGGCGACCGCGGTCGTCAGAAGGGCCGGGATAAGCCGGGACGGCAGCAGGCGATGGGTGTCCAGCGCCACCTCGTCCAGCCGGTCGTCGGCCCATATGGCGTCGAAGCCTCGCACCCGAATCCAGTCCCGTCCCCGCCCCGTCGGCCAACCGACACAATAGGCTATCGCGCCCTCGATGATCTGAACACGCCCTGCGGCGGATCAGCGCGACCGGGTTTGGGTTCGCTCCGGGCGCGCGCCGCGTTGCGCGGCCGTCGCCGGCCCGGTAGCGTTGTCTGAACAACGATAACGGATCGGGAGAGTGGGGCCTATGCAGGGCTTGATGCAGCACGGGGCCTTGACGGTCGACAAGATCATCGACCACGCCGCCCAGTGGCACGGGGCGCGCGAGGTCGTCACCCGCTCGGTCGAAGGACCGATCGTCCGCACCACCTACGGGGCGATCCACCAGCGCGCCAAGCGTGTGTCCAACGCCCTGCTGGCCCTGGGGATCAAGCCGGGCGACCGGGTCGGCACCCTGGCCTGGAACACCGGCCGCCACATGGAGGCCTGGTACGGCATCATGGGCATCGGCGCGGTGTGCCACACCCTGAACCCGCGCCTGTTCCCCGAGCAGATCGCCTGGATCGCCAACCACGCCGGCGACCGCGCGATCTTCGTCGACCTGACCTTCCTGCCGATCATCGCCGGCATCCTGCAACACCTGCCGACCGTCGAGCACGTGGTGCTGTTCACCGACCGCGACCACATGCCGGCCGACTTCAAACCGGCGGGCGAGACGCCCAACTTCAAGGGCCTGCTGTGCTTCGAAGACCTGGTCGAGCAGCATCACGCCGACTGCGCCTGGGGCGGCTTCGACGAGGGCACGGCGGCTGGGCTCTGCTACACCTCGGGCACGACGGGCGATCCCAAGGGCGTGCTCTATTCGCACCGCTCCAACGTGCTGCACACCCTGATCACCCTGCAGCCGGACGTGATGGGCCTGTCGCAGAAGGACGTGATCCTGCCGGTGGTGCCGATGTTCCACGCCAACGCCTGGGGCGTGGCGTTCTCGGCTCCCGGCACCGGCGCCAAGATGGTCATGCCGGGCGCCAAGATGGACGGGGCCTCGATCTTCGAACTGCTCGACACCGAGGGCGTCACCTTCTCGGCCGCCGTGCCGACGGTCTGGCAGATGCTGCTGCAGCACCTGAAGGAAAGCGGCGCCAAGCTGCCGGTGCTGAAGAAGGTGGTGATCGGCGGGGCGGCCTGTCCCGAGCACATCATCCGCGCCTTCCACGACGACTACGACGTCGAGGTGGTCCACGCCTGGGGCATGACCGAGACCTCGCCGGTCGGCACGCTGTCGGTGATGACCGACGAGCTGGAAAAGCTGCCCTACGACCAGCAGATGCCCTACCGGCTCAAGCAGGGCCGGCCGCCCCTGGGCGTGGAGCTGAAGCTGACCGACGACGCGGGCCAGCGCCTGCCGCACGACGGCAAGAGCTTCGGCAACCTGAAGATCCGCGGCCCGATCATCGCCGCCGAATACTTCCGGGGCGCGGGCGGCAAGATCCTGGACGAGGAGGGCTTCTTCGACACCGGCGACGTGGCCACCATCGACGACCACGGCTTCATGCAGATCACCGACCGGGCCAAGGACGTGGTCAAGTCGGGCGGCGAGTGGATCAGCACGATCGACATCGAGAACATCGCCCTGGGCCATCCCAAGGCGGCGATGACGGCGGTGATCGGCGTGGCCCATCCCAAATGGGACGAGCGGCCGATCCTGCTGGTCAAGCTGAAGGACGGCGAGACCGCCACGAAGGAAGAGTTCCTGGAGTTCCTGCAGGGCAAGATCGCCAAGTGGTGGATGCCCGACGACGTAGTCTTCGTCGACGAGATCCCGCTGGGCGCGACCGGCAAGATCGACAAGAAGCTGATCCGCCAGCGCATGAAGGACTATGTGCTCCCGGGCGTGGCCGCCGCGACGGTCGCTGAAGGGGCGGCCGAGGCCGAGCCCGAGCCCGAAACGCCGACCGCCACCCTGGCGGCGGCCGACGGGGCGCAGGCCGCGCGGATCTACGCGCCCGAGCCCGAGGAGCCGTTGTCGGAGCCGCCGCCCTTGCCCGAGCCGCAGATGGTGGAGGCCCTGGCGCACGCCGAGGCGGCGTCCGAACTCGAACCCGCGTCGCCGATCAACGAGCCCGCGGCGACACCGTCTGGGTCGGAGGCTGAGCCCCTGTTCGAGCAGCGCGGCCAGGAGGAGCACTTCCCCCTGGGTCCGCTGACCCCCGCGCCGGGGATCGCGCCCGTGCCGGAAGAGGCCTTCAACGCCCCGCCGGTCCTGGTCACGGAGGAAGCGCCGCTGGCCATGCCGCTGGTCCCCAGCCGCAAGGGCAAGAAGGCCAAGGCGAAAGCGGACAAGTCGGCCAAGGCCAGGGGCGGGTTCACGTCCGGGCTGCTGGACCTGGCGGTGCTGATCGCCCTGGCGCCGGCCCTGCTGGTCGCGGCCGGCGCGCTGGGCGTGAAGTTCGGGGTGATCCCGTTGGCCCTCGGCTATGACCAGATGACCCTGGACTGGGCTCCGAAGGCCGCCATGCTGGGCGTCGCCACCGGCGTGCTGGGCCTGATCTTCGCCCTGTTCGGCGGCTTCGCGCGGTTCTGGAAGAAGGCGCTGCTGGCCCTGGCGATCACCGTCGCCACCCTGGGCGCCATGGTCGCGGCCAACGCCGTGGGCGGCCGCGCGCCGCCGATCCACGACGTCTCCACCGACTGGAAGACGCCGCTGATGCTGTCGGACGCCGCCCTGGCGGCCCGGGGCGGCGAGGCCCAGACCGTCGAGGCCGATCCCAGCCTGCCGGTCGGTTCGCTGGCCTTCGCCGGCCGCCGCGTCGCCGACGTCAACGCCGAGACCTGCGCGGCCGCCCGGCCGTTGATCCTGTCCCGCTCGCCGACCGACGCCTACGAGGCGGCCAAGGCCGCGGTGCAGGCGGCCGGCCTGGCGATCGTCACCGACGATCCGATGGACGGCCGGCTGGAGGCCACGGGCCAGAGCTTCTGGTACGGGCTGAAGGACGACCTGGTCGTGCGGGTGCGTCCCGACACGGCCGGAGCGCGGGTCGACATGCGGGCGATCGGCCGCGAGGCCGGCGGCGACATGGGCCGCAACTGCCGGCGGGTGGGGGATCTGCTGACCGCCGTAAAGGGATAGCGGCGATCACTTGCCCCCTACAGGTCGCTTCGCGACCGTCTTCCCCCACAGGGGGAAGAGGAGCCGTGCACCGGCCGAGCCTCCGCCCCTTATGGGGGCGGACAGGCGGCGAAGCGGTCAGGTGGGGGCAAGCGTTCAGGCCAGCCGATATTCGGAATCGAGTCCCGGCTCGCCGTCGCAGCTGACCCGCCCTTCCTTCACGAGCAGCAGCATGTGGGCCAGCACCGACATGGCGGCGGCCGGGTGCAGGCGGGGATCGACGGCCGCGTAGAGCGTGGGGACCATGGCCTTGATCGTGGTCGGGCCCTGGGCCAGGGCGGCCAAAACCTGGGCCTCGCGGGCGCGGCGGTGGTCGGCATAGGCCTGGATGAACGGCGCCACGTCGCGGATCGGCGAGCCATGGGTCGGCCACAGGATGTCGAACCCCTCGGCCTTCACCTTCTCAAGACTGGCGAAATAGTCGCCCATGTCGCCGTCCGGCGGGGTGATCACCGTGGTCGACCAGCCCATGACGTGATCGCCGGAGAACAAGGCGTTCTCCTCCTTCAGGGCGAAGCAGACGTGGTTGGAGGTGTGGCCCGGCGTGGTCACGGCGCGCAGGCTCCAGCCGGGGCCCTCGAAGACGTCGCCGTCGGCGATCTCGACATCGGGGCGGAAACCCTCGTCCTCGCCAGCTTCCAGGGCCAGGCCGGGAGCCTGCTCGGCTAGATGCGGCGCGCGGCGGCCGTGGATCGTCGCTCCCGTCGCCCTCTGCAGCGGGCGGGCGAGGGGAGAGTGGTCGCTGTGGTGGTGCGTGACCAAAATGCAACTGACCGTGTCGCCCTCCAGCGCCGCCAGCAGCGCCTGGAGATGACCGTCCAGGTCCGGGCCCGGATCGATGACCGCCACCGTCCCGCGTCCGACGATGTAGGTGCCGGTGCCGACATAGGTGAAGGGGCCCGGATTGTCGGCGATCACGCGGCGGATCAGCGGCGAGACCTGGTCGCAGCGCCCGTATTCGAACTCGATCTCGCGGACGAAGGGGATCATGTCGGCCTCTGAAAAGGGGCGGTTTCGGCGCCGGTCTTGCGGTGAACGATCCGTAAACCTCCCGGAGTACCGATCATGACCGCCGACGCAGCGATTTTTGTTTCAAAACGGCTCCAGCGCGCGGCCTTCGCGATCCTGTGTCTCATCGCGGCCCAGTTCGTGCTGGCCAGCTGCGAGCCCGAACCATCGGCGATGGCGGCCCGGGTCGCCCTTAGCCACCACTACTAGACTCTATGCCTAGACGCCGAGCACGCCCGACAGGTCGTAGCCGGCGTCGGCGCCCTGGCGCACCAGCGTGGCGCGATCGGCCGCGCCCGAGGCGGCCTGGCCCAGGGACCAGGTGACGATCGAGCGCGTGCCCGAACGACAGAAGGCCAGGACTGGTCCCTCCGCGCCCTCGACCGCGCGCCGCACGGCCTCGACCTGGTCGTAGGTCGGCCCGCCCCGCACCGGAATATGCACGTAGTCCAGGCCCGCGGCCCGGGCCGCGGCCTCGACCTGGGCGCTCGAAGGCTGGCCCGGCTCCTCGTCGTCGGGACGATTGTTGATCACCAGGACGAAGCCTTCGCTCGCGGCGCGACCCAGGTCGTCGATGGCGATCTGAGGGCTGACCGAAAGCGAGTCGGTTACACGTCGGAACGCAGTCATGGCTTGTCACTCGTGGGGAGACGGGAGGGGCGGCGTCGAGCCGGTGGACGCCCATCATCCCGGCACTCGGGCGCCCGTGCAACGGTCGGCGGCGGTGAAATGTGTCGGAAATTTGAGCGATGCATGGGAAAAATTTCGCACCGATCGTCAGGGTTCGGCATTTGATACCGATAACGTGGCCGTTTCTTGGGGTGTTTTCTTGAATGTCAACACGATGGGGGACGTTTTGACCTGCTCGATCGCAAATCTTCGCTCCGGGTCGGCCATTGCCGTGAACGGGTCGAATTTACCTGTGAACCCAACAGGATACGGGGGTCGAGACCCGTGTTATCGATCGGTTTGTGGAAAATCTGAGCGGCGTTCGTCAGAAATGAGGCGATCGTGTTGCGATAATGCGACAGGCCGAGGCGATGTTATTACGGACTGGTAATGGGAATTGACCGGCGCGCGGCGCGCCTCCTAACGTCACCCCAACCGGGGAAATGTTTTCCGGGACACCTAAGTTCTCGTGGTGGAGTTGGGGCAAAAATCCAGACAGGCCGAACGTAACGCCCCCGAAAAGGGCGCGTGCGGGCGGTCGGGATGCTTCGCCATGTCAGAGGGGATATTATGAAGATGAATTCCACCAAGGGCGGCGCTCGCGCGCGTCTTTTGACGTCGACGCTGCTGGCCGGCCTGGCCACCGTCGCCGCGCCGCTGGCGGTCACCGCGATCGCCACGGCGATCCCGACCCTGGCCAGCGCCCAGGACTACAGCTCGGGCTCGCTGATCGGCACCGTCAAGGACTCGGCCGGCGTCACCGTTCCGGACGCGACCGTCACCGTGAAGTCGCTGGACCAGGGCTTCACCCGTAACGTGACCACCGACGGTTCGGGCCAGTTCCGCGTTCCCCTGATCCCGATCGGCGGCTACTCGGTCTCGATCGCCAAGGAAGGCTACCAGCCGACCAGCGACGGCAACGTCCGCGTTGGCCTGGGCGGTTCGACCGCCTACACCTTCACCCTGGCCTCGGCCGACGCCTCGGTCAGCGAAGTGGTCGTCACGGCCACCGCCAACCCGCAACTGGACTTCGCCGCGACGACCAAGGGTCTGACCGTCGACATGGAGACCCTGACCAAGCAAGCGCCAATCGGCCGCTCGCTGACCGCGGTCGTCCAACTGGCTCCGGGCGTCGTCAGCGGTTCGGCCGCCCGCGTGGGCACCGCTCCGAGCGCGGCCAACTTCGGCGCCCAACCGTCGGTCGGCGGCGGTTCGGTCGCTGAAAACGCCTTCTACATCAACGGCCTGAACATCACGAACTTCGACACGTACATCGGCGCCGCCGAAGTGCCGTTCGACTTCTACAAGTCGATCGAAGTGAAGACCGGCGGCTATCCCGCCGAGTTCGGCCGCGCCACGGGCGGCGTCATCAACGCCGTCACGAAGTCGGGCTCGAACGACTTCAAGTTCGCCGTGCACGGCAACTTTGAAATGGACGGCCTGCGCGAAGACTCGCCGGACACCTACATCATCGCCAACCACCGCAGCGCCCGTTCGGACAAGAGCGGCACGTTCGAGGTCAGCGGCCCGATCATCAAGGATCACCTGTTCTTCTACGTGCTGAACCAACAGCGCGAGCAAGAGCAAAAGACCGCCTACAAGACCGTCGGCCAGTACACCATCGACAAGTCGAACGACCCGTTCTGGGGCGCCAAGATCGACGGTTACATCACCGACCGTCAGCGCGTCGAACTGACCTACTTCGACACTCAGAAGACCATCGACCGCACCGCTTACGGCTACGTCTCGGGCACCGACACCATCGGCGCTCAACTGCCCTCGACGGTCTACCGTCAAGGCGGCGTGAACTACGTGGCGCGCTATACCGGCTCGTTCACCGATTGGTTCACCCTGTCGGCCGCCTACGGCCGTAACCGCGACTCCAACAGCACCCTGCCGTCCAACACGGTCGATCCGCTGGTCCAGGACGACAGCACGGGCACCGTGCTGACGCCGAGCGCCCAGAAGCAAGCCTCGATCGAAACCCGCAAGACGCTGCGCGAATTCTATCGCGTGGACGGCGACCTGTACTTCAACCTGCTGGGCGATCACCACGTCCGCGCCGGCTACGACCACGAAAAGACGACGCTGAACCACGCCTCGCTGCGTACGGGTCCGGGCGCCACCGGCATCGGCTACATCTACCACACGGGCTCGGACGAAGACACGTTCAACGTCGCTGACGGTGAACACTACGTCGAAATCCTGACCCAACGTCTGGGCGGTGCGCCGGTGCACGGCGTGAACGCTGCCTGGTACGTGCAAGACGCCTGGGACATCACGCCGAACCTCAGCCTGCAGCTGGGTATCCGCAACGACAAGTTCACCCTGGACAACCTCCTGGGCGAGCAGGTCCTGAACCTGAAGGACAACTGGGGCCCGCGTTTCGGCCTGACCTGGGATCCGGTCGGCGAAGGCAAGGACAAGATCTCGGCCTCGTTCGGCCGCTACTACATCCCTCCGGCGTCGAACCTCAGCTATCGCGGCGCCGACCTCGGCTACAGCGTGTTCTTCCGCGCGCCGGGCTACAATGCGCTCACCAACCCGACGGCTGACTTCACCCGTGCTCCGAACCAGGTTCCGGTCGCTCTGGGCAGCCAGATCACCGAAGCCACGCAAGGCACCACCCCCGGCGTCCTGACGACCTGCCCGAACAACAACATCATTGCCGGCGCCACGCCTGGCTCGGTGGCTTGTACGGTTTCGTTCGGCCTGGGCATCGCCGAGCCGGCCTATTCCAAGGCCGCCGTCGGCATCAAGGCTTCGCAGGAAGACGAATACACCGTCGGCTACGAGCGTCAGATCAACGACCTGTGGAAGGCCGGTGTCAACCTGACCTACCGCAAGCTGAACCGCATCTCGGAAGACACGACCCTCGACCCGTTCGTCGTCAACTGGTGTAACGCCCACGTCACGGGCGCGACGCTGGCCGCCTGTAAGACGATCTACAACAACTCGTGGCAGTACATCGTCTTCAACCCGGGCCAAGACCTGACGATCAATCTGCGTCAGCCTAATTCCCTGGTCCACGACGCGCCCACCATCGCCGCCGCGGCCGCCCTGCCGAAGACGCTGACCTTCACCGCCGAAGAGCTGAACTTCCCGAAGCCGAAGCGCGAATACATCGCTCTGGAGTTCACCTTCGAGCGTGCGTTCGACGGCAAATGGGGTGTGAAGGGCTCGTACACCCTGTCGGAAAGCAAGGGTAACTACGAAGGCACCGTGCTGTCGGACAACCAGCAGCAAGACGCTGGTTCGACCGTGCTGTATGACTTCGTCGGCCTGACCGAGAACCAGTACGGCCTGCTGCCGAACCACCACGCGCATCAGTTCAAGGCCTTCGGCTCCTACGCCGTGACCGACAACCTGATGTTCGGCGCCAACGCCACCGTGATCTCGCCGAAGCACCAGGGTTGCCTGGGTCTCCACGACGACGTCACGGATCCGAACTCGGCTGGCTACGGTGCGGCTTCGCGTTACTGCAACGCCTTCAACCCCAACGGCACCGTGCAAACCCCGCACGTTCCGCGTCCGCGGGGCGAGGGTCTGAAGACCGACTGGCAAACCTCGCTGGATCTGTCGGTTCGCTACACCGTTCCGGAGAAGATCATGGCGCTGGGCGGCAACCTCGTCCTGCGCGCCGACATCTTCAATGTGTTCAACCAAGACGCGATCACCTCGCTCGAAGAGCGTGGCGAAACCGGCCAAGGCGGACGCAACAACAACTACGCCAAGCCGATCGCCTACCAAGATCCGCGCTACGTGCGGTTCGGCTTCGACCTGGAATTCTAAGGTCAAGCACTCAAGCGAAAGCTGGAATGGCGGCGGGCTCCTCGGAGCCCGCCGTTTTTCTTTGGGCGCTCGGCTGGACTTATGCTCGGCGCTCAGGGAACAAAGCCTCGCGATTTCAACGCCCTGAACTTTCTCGACCCGATCCTGTCCTCACCCCTTTCGACCGCCCGCATACTGCTTGCACCTGAAGGCACGGGGAGGGCGCACGTACGGCGACCGATGCGGCTTTCGGGGGTGGTCGAGCGGGAAGCGTTTGTCGGTGGTCTTGAATGGCGGCCTTCGCGACGGTCCTGGGCAGGTTCCTTGCAACACAGGACGAAACCCAGGCGGTGAAGGATCGGCGGACGCGGCAGGCCTGGGCTGAAATCGCCCAGGTGGTCCAGGGAACGCCAATTCCCTGCCCGTCGGGGGCCTCCATCGGAGCGGGTTAACAATCCGCGATCCGAAGGCTTCCGGATAACGGCCGCGCGAAGCGCCTGAACTTCGTCGAAACGGTATTCAAAACTGCAAATCATCCGGGCGAGGCCCGGGCGCTTCGCACCCTTCCCATCCAGCTCAGCGGGTTTTCCTGCGTGAGATCACACCCACTTGCCCCCACCTGACCGCTTCGCGGTCTGTCGCGGCGAGGGGGCGGAGGACGCGCGTGCCGCCGTCGCGGACTCCTCTTCCCCCGTGGGGGAAGACGACCGCGAAGCGGTCCGTAGGGGGGCAAGTGATCGCCGCATGAAAAAGGGCCGCCCGGTCGCCCGGACGGCCCTTGGTCTTTGCCTCTAAGCCGAAGCCTAGTGAACCGGCGTCTCGGCCAGCACCGAGGCCCCGCTGGGGGTCGAGCGCAGGCGGGCCCGGGCCATCTCGTCCATGATCGTCTGCGAGCGGGGATCGCCCAACAGCCAGGCCGAGGCGGCCAGGGTGCGCATCGAGGTCTCGCTGACGCCCAGCACCTTCTCCAGCGCCTCGAACGGCGAGTCCGAGCCGCCGATCTTCTTGAGCTTCACCTCGCCCTTGATGCCGGCCAGGATCTTGGCCTTCTCGACGGCCTCGTAGAAGCCGCCCAGCTCGTCGACCAGGCCCAGCTGCTTGGCCTGGACGCCGGTCCAGACCCGGCCCTTGGCGATCTCGCGCACGCGTTCGGGCGGCAGCTTGCGGCCCTCGGCGACGCGGGTCACGAAGCCGGCGTAGATGCGGTCCATCCAGGCGGCGAACTTGGCCCGCTGGTCGGGGGTGAACTCCTGGCCCGTGCCGAACGCGCCCGAATAGTCGCCGCCGACATGGACCTGGCGGGTGTCGACGCCGAACCGCGACAGGGCCTCGCCCAGGGCGAACTTGCCGCCGAACACGCCGATCGAGCCGGTCAGGGTGGTGGGCTCGGCGACGATCGCCGAAGCGCCCGAGCTGATCCAGTAGCCGCCCGAGGCCGCATAGGTGCCCATGCTGACCACGACGGGCTTGCCGGCCTTCCTGGCGGCCTTCACGGCGGCCAGGATCTGCTCGGAGGCCGTGTCCGACCCGCCGGGCGAGGACACCCGGAACACGATCGCCTTGACGTCCTTGTCGTCGATGGCGTCGTACAGCGCCTTGGCCACCTGGTCGGAATAGATGGTGCTGTCGCCGCCGAACGGCGAGCCGCCTTTGCCGCTGCCGGTCATGATCGCGCCCTCGGCCGAGACGACCGCGATGGTCGGGCCTGTCTTGGCCGCCGGGCGCTTGGCGCGGGAGGCGTAGTCGTCGAAGTCCAGCAGCTTGGCGCCCTTGCCGGCGCGCGTCAGCATGGCGTCCTGGGCGTCCTTGACCTGGCCGACACGGT
The DNA here is from genome assembly GCF_056406095.1 of Caulobacter sp. P1_D6. NCBI lineage: Bacteria > Pseudomonadati > Pseudomonadota > Alphaproteobacteria > Caulobacterales > Caulobacteraceae > Caulobacter > Caulobacter sp. P1_D6. The sequence continues at coordinate 77,757 of NZ_JBFUAW010000016.1, forward strand.
CGATCAGGCCCTTGGCCTTGGCCTCCTCGGCGCTGTAGGGGCCCGCCTCGATCGTCTTGATCAGGGCGGCCGGATCGATCTTGCGGTCCTGGGCGGCCGTCGTCAGGGCCGTGGTGTAGACCGAACCCATCCACGACAGCGTCGATTCCCGGTGGGCCGGCGTGTAGTCATTATAAAGGTACGGATTGACCGCGTTCTTGTACTCGTAGCGCTGCTCGTAGTCGGCCTTGACGCCGTACTTGTCGAAGAAGCGCTTGAAGAACATCTCCTCGCTGGACGCGCCCACCGCCTGCAGCGAGCTGTCGGGCTGCATCCAGAACTCGCTGGCCGCCGAGCCGAGCATGTAGGTCGAGGTGACCAGGCCCGAAGGATAGAGCCCCTGGCTGTGGGCGAAGATCGGCTTCTTGCCGACCGAGCGGAAGTGCTTGAAGGCCAGGCGCAGCTCGTCGGCCGAAGCCGGGGCCATGCCGCCCTCGGGCAGGCGCACCAGCACCGCCTTGACCTTGTCGTCGGTTTCGGCGCGGCGCAGCGTCTCGATGATGGACATCACCGACTGGCCGCCCCCGCCGCCGAACGCCGCGAACGGGTTCTGCGACTCCTGGTCGGACAGACCGCCGCGCAGGTCCAGCTGCAGCACGGTGTGGGCGGGAACCGGGGCCGGGCGCGTGGCGCTGGCCGCCATGACGATCAGAAGGAAGGGGACGCCGACGAGGAACAACACCAAGCCGACGAAAACGCCGGCCACGGTCATGAGAAACTGCTTCATCGGACGTCCTGCTGCCTATTGTCGCGCAAGCTAGTAGCGACCCTGGCGTCGCGGTCAAATGAACAGCACGCAACCTGGCGCCTCGGGACCGGACGCGGTCGCGGCGACGGCGTCCACGGCAAGACCCATGGGAAGCGGAGGGCGCCCCGAGGGCGGCGCCGCGGTATCGAATATCCAGGAAATCTCGGGAAAAGAATGGTCGGAGTGGCAGGATTTGAACCTGCGACCCCTGCGTCCCGAACGCAGTGCTCTACCAGACTGAGCCACACTCCGACTTGGAGGGCGGCTTATAGACACGCCTCGACAGTCTCGCAAGCGACAAAAATCACCTCGAAAAAAGAAGTTCAAAGCGACGTTGCATCCGTCCGACTCCTGCGCTATCTCCACCGCCTCGCCGGGCCCAACGGGTCTCGCCGTTCCTGCTGGGGAATGGTGTAATGGTAACACTGCGGTTTTTGGTACCGTCATTCTAGGTTCGAGTCCTAGTTCCCCAGCCATTCTCTTCTTTCCTAAATCAGCTTCCGCTTCGGCGGCCGTTCGGCCGGCCGACCGGTCGGCTGACGTTGAATCGCAGTTTTCCACAGAAATTAGCCCGTGCGTCTCACGCCTGAGATTCGGGCGGCGGCGAGCGCGCCGCGGCGAGCGGCGCGCGGGAGACGGCTTGAAGTTCTTCCGAGGTCGGCGGGCCAGGCTTGGCCTTCGAAAGCCAAGACGGCATCTGTGATCACATATCGTCGTTCAAGTCGGCTCGGCGCCGACAAGTCTTTGTGTTTCAAGGGCAAGGCCCAGCTTCGACAAGGCGCGCCGTCGCAAGAATGCTGATCTTTGCCTGATCTGGGCAGGCCTCGAATCATTGCGATGCTGAAACTTTTGTTCCAGCAACGAGGCTCTGAAAGGGCTGGTCAGGAACGGGCTAACCAGGCCTTGACCGCTTCTCATGGTTTAGAGCCGAGGCGATTTTCTCGTCGTTGTTCTCAAGATTCGCTTGGCTTAAGGGCTTGGCAAGCACGATTACCCGGATTGAGTACTTGTATTTCGACGGGGCGGGTGTATTTCCAAGTCAAATACCCACCGGAGAGACCCTCGTGGAAGACAAGGCTACCCTGATCGAGCTTACCGCCGAGATCGTCGCCAATTATGTGGCCAATAACAGCACGTCGGTTTCCGATTTGCCGGCCCTGATCCGAGCGACTCATGACGCTCTGGCTGGTATTGGTTCTCCTGAAGCGGCTCCCGTCGAAACCGTTACGAAGGCTACGCCGGCTCAGATCCGTCGCAGCATTACGCCCGACGCCCTGATCAGCTTCGAAGACGGCAAGCCCTACAAGACGCTGAAGCGCCACCTGACCACGCACGGCATGACCGTCGCCGAATACAAGGCCAAGTGGGGTCTTCCGAACGACTATCCCACCACCGCCCCGGCCTATAGCGAAGCGCGCTCGGCCATGGCCAAGGCCCTGGGCCTGGGTCAAGGCGGCCGCAAGGCCAAGGCCCCGCGCGGCCGCAAGGGCTGATCCGACCCTCCAAAGGTCGAAATCGAGCAAAACCCCCGCCGGCGACGGCGGGGGTTTTTCTTGGTCGGTTGTCGTCTCTGTGAGGCGTCAGGGGCCTCAGGGGACGGCCGGCGGGCCCCAGGTGGTCATCGGGTTGTTGTCGCTGTCCGTCACCACGACGCGGTCAATCCGCGCGGTCACGAAGCATTGGTGGGCGGTGACCACCAGTTTCACCGTGTCGTTGGTGTCGCGCGCCGCGAGCGTGCCGTTGTAGTCGCCGCAGAAGACTTCAGGCTGCTGACCGAGGGCTGTCAGGCGGCCTTCGATCACCAGGGTCATCCCCTTGACCCGGGCGCGCAGGTCGCGTTGGTCCAGCTGGGTCTCGTAGATCATCAGCGGCTCGAACCGGGCCGGCAGGGCCGAGGCGCCGGCGGCGTACGGAACCGCCAGGCCGTAGTTGGTGATGATGCTCGCCAGCGCCGTTTCCTCGCTGTAGTTCCGCTCGCGCTCGTACTTGTGGATGAAGACGTCGTTGTGGATCTCGTCGGCGTTGAAGAACACGGTCTGCAGCGGCGGCAGGGCTTCCAGGCCCTGCTTTTCGAACCGGTCGTAGTTGGTCGAGGTCAGCTCGCCCAGGCCGATGATCACCTTCAGGACGTGTCGCCGATAGTCGTACGTCCAGCGCGCCGGGCTCTGGAAGGTCTTCATGTCGCGCTTGCGGCCGTCGACGAAGGGGATGGCGATCCGGAACGGCCGTCCCGCCAGCGGAGCGGAGGCGGGTGTCTTCCGCGCCGTCTCCATCACGCCCCGCAGGTCGGCGCCGTCGAGGGTGTCGGGCGTATCGAGCGCGGTAGGCGCCGCGGCGGCCATCGCCGCCGCGGCCAAAAGACCACTGATCATCACAAGGTCTCCTCTTCAGGAATAAAGGAGACCTTAAGTTGAGCTGCGGTCAAGCGACTAGCCGATCTTGAGCCTCACGAAGGCCATGCCGCCCATCGGGTCGTCATAGCCGAGCGAGGCGGGCGCATCGAACGCGCTGGCCAGGCCGCCGAAGCCGAGCTTGACGTTGTCGGACAGCGGCACGTCGTAGATCGCGCCCACCGACAGCTTGCGCACCGTCGACACGCCGCCGTGATGGCCGGCCAGTTCGTCCTGCTCCACCTGCTCGGCGCGGGTGAAGACGGTCCAGTGCTGATCGGGCTTCACCGCCCCCTCGAACAGCCAGGCCTGCAGGGCGTCGCCGGGGATGCGGTCCTTGCGGGCCCAGGCCAGGGTGGCGCTGAGCGAGCCGTCGTTCCCGAACGGACGAGAATAGAGGGCGCTGAGCGAGGTGCGGGCCTCGTCGTCGTCGGGCTCCAGGGCCTCGGGACTGTTGATCCGCGTCCAACTGGCCTGAAGGGCCCAGTTCTCCGTCGGGTTCCAAGAGACGCGGGTCGCGACGCTGTCCAGTTGGCCGGTCTCGATGTCGTAGCGATGCTGGTCCGGTTCGCGACCGCGGAAGGCGCTGGCCTCGACCTTCCAGGCGTCGCGCGACACCCCGGCCGTCACCACGCCGAAGGTGATGTGGGTCGAGTCGAACCAGTGGTGGGTGATCGGGGCCTCCGGGCTGTCCATGGCCGCCTGGCGGTGCATGAAGGCCGGCGGGCCGAACGCCGGCTCGCCGGGCAGGCCGGCATAGAGATAGCCGTCGAAGCCGCCGCCCAGCGGATGGCTGTAGCTGGCCGACAGCTCCATGAAGAGGTCGTGCGGGTGCTGGCGGTCGACCAGCGGAGTCTGGCCGTCGGCCGTCTCGCCGCTGGCCAGCAGCAGCGGATAGCCGCGCTTGCCCATGAACGGGTCGGGGCTGACCATCGCCTTGAAGCCCAGCGTGCCGTCGCCGACCTGGCGCTGGGCCATGCCCATCACCATCCCGGCGACGAAGGCCTTGTCGCCGCCGCGCGGCCCGCCCTGGCTGTCATAGACGCCGTTGAACAGGGCGTGGCCCATCAGCATCCAGCCGCTGTCGGTATGGACCATGATCCCGTCGTGCGGCGAGGCGTCCGGCTGCCAGCTGGTGCCGGAGGCGTCGCGGGCCATGCCGTAGCCGCCCAAGGCGCTTTGCATGGGCCGCATGGAGGGCGAGAAATCGCCTTCGTCCATCGCAATGTCGGCCTCTGAGCGGAGGGCGCCGGTCATGTCGTGGCCGGCGTGGGCGTCTTTGTCGTGCGCCTCCTGGGCGAGTACGGGAGCGGCGAGACTTAGGCTCGCGGTGAAAGCGGCGCAGGCCAGCAGGCGCGCGTGGAAAGTCTGGGTGGTCATCGGGACCGACCTTTCTGAAGCAAGGGGAGGATGATCCGCGCGGCGGCCGCGCGGAAGGCTTCAGGCGAGGGGTCTTGGAGGGCCGTGTTCCGGCGCGGGGCTCAGACCGTCGAAGGCCTGGCTGACGGGGGCGAAGGCGATGCGGACGGCCGCGCCCGGCGTCGTGGTCGGGGCGATGTCGCGGACGGCGGCGGGCAGGCAGCCGGCGCAACAGTTCATGGCCAGGGCGTCGGGCTTGGACTTGTGCACTGGCGCCTTGTCATGGGCCATGCCCGCCATCTCGCCCCTCATCTCGCCCATGTCCGCCGCCGTCTCATGGCAGGGCGGGACGGCCCCGGCGTGGGCGGGCAGGGCGCGCAGCGGTCCGCCGACGGCGAAGACCGCCGCCAGCAGGATCAGCATCAGGGTGCGCAGGCCGAGCATGGCGGGACCCTAGGCAGGCGGGGACGGCGGGGCAAGTCGCATCGCCGTCATCTTCATCAGACCCCGCGCAGCTCCATGCCCGGCGCGTCCGGCTCGCGCGCGCCGCCGCCGTTCAGCGGGCGCTGCATCCAGACGAGATCCACCCAGCGGCCGAACTTGTAGCCCATGTCGGGGAACACGCCCTTCTGCTCGAAACCCAGGGCGGCGTGCAGGCCGATCGAGGCGGCGTTGCCGCTGTCGCCGATCACCGCGCACATCTGGCGCAGGCCCAGGGCCTCGCAGGCCTCGATCAGGGCCGACAGCAGCGCCTTGCCCACGCCCTTGCCCACGGCGTCCGGGCCGACATAGACGCTGTCCTCGACCGTGTAGCGATAGGCCGCGCGCAGGCGGAACGGGCCGGCGTAGGCATAGCCCAGCACCGCGCCGTCCTGCTCGGCGACCAGATAGGGCAGGCCCTTGGCCAGGAAGGCCGCGCGCCGGCGGCCCATCTCGGCCTCGTCCGGCGGAACCTCCTCGAAGGTGCCAAGGCCGTTCAGCACGTTCCAGCCGTAGATGGCGGTGATGGCCGCGATGTCGGCGTCGGTTGATGGACGGATGGTCACGCTCATCAAAGTCCTCCCCCCATGGGGGAGGTGTCGGCGCAGCCGACGGAGGGGGGAGTGATCGAATGCCCGACGTATCCCCCCACCGGCGCTGCGCGCCGCCTCCCCCACAGGGGGAGGGCCCGCTTGGTCGAACTCATCACGCCTTGGTCCATCCCTTGTCGACCGCCCACACGGCGAACGCATAGTCCAAAGCGATCTCCTTGAGGAAGTCGAACCGTCCGGAAGCCCCGCCATGACCGGCTTCCATGTTGATCTTGAGCAGGATCGGGGCGCCGCTTGTGGTGTGTTCGCGCAGCCGGGCCGTCCACTTCTCCGGCTCCCAATAGGTGACGCGCGGGTCCGACAGGCCGCCGGTGGCCAGCACGGCCGGATAGGCCTTGGCCGTGACGTTGTCGTACGGCGAGTAGCTGGCGATGTAGTCGTAGGCGTCCTTGTCCTCCAGCGGATTGCCCCATTCGGGCCATTCCGGCGGGGTCAAGGGCAGGGAGGTGTCGCTCATGGTGTTGAGCACGTCGACGAACGGCACCGCCCCGATGATGCCCGACCACAGGTCGGGCCGCAGGTTGGTGATCGCGCCCATCAGCATGCCGCCGGCCGAGCCGCCATAGGCCACCGTGCGGTCCTTGGCGCCGTAGCCCGCGCCGTGCAGGTGCTCCGCGCAGGCGATGAAGTCGGTGAAGGTGTTCTTCTTGGTGAACTTGCGGCCGTCCAGGAACCAGCCGTAGCCCTTTTCCGAGCCGCCGCGGATGTGGGCCGTGGCCCAGATCCAGCCGCGGTCGACCAGGCTGAGGTTGCGGATCGAGAACGACGGATCCATCGACATGCCGTAGCTGCCATAGCCGTACAGCAGCAGCGGCGCCGTTCCGTCGAGCGGCGTGTCCTTCTTCATCAGGACGGTGACGGGGACCTCGGCGCCGTCCGGAGCCTTGGCGTAGAGCCGCTTGGTGACATAGGCCGCCGGATCGTGGCCGGACGGGATCTCCTGGGTCTTGCGCAGGGTCTTGGCGCCCGTCGCCATGTCGTAGTCGAACCACTGCCGGGGCGTGGTCGGCGACTGGTAGACGTAGCGCATCACCGGGGTGTCGAACTCGTAGCCGCCCTCCAGGCTCAGGACATAGGCCTCCTCGTCGATGACGATCGGCTTCTCGGCCCTGGTGGCGCGGTCGGTGATGACGATGCGGGTGTTGGCGTTGACCCGCTCGACGCGGACCAGGTGGTTCTTGTAGGCGGCCAGGCCCGTGATGAAGTGGCCGGGCTTGTGGGGGACGAAGTCCTTCCAGTGGGCGCGGCCGGGCGTGGCGACCGGCGCCTCGACCAGCTTGAAGTCGATGGCCTCGTCGGCATTGGTCAGGATGACGAACCGGCCGTCCCAATGCTCGACCGAATAGCGCAGGCCCACGGTGCGTGGCTCGAACACCTTGGGCGCGGCGGTCGGGTCGGCGGCGGGGATCAGCAGGGTCTCGGACGTCTCGTGGTCGCCGGCGCTGATCAGGATGAAGGCGTCCGAGCCGGCCGTGCCGACGCTGACGAAGAAACCGTCGTCGGGCTCGTCATAGACCAGCACGTCGTCCTTCAGCCCGCCCCGGGCCGGGCGGCGATAGATCTTGTCCGAGCGGCCGTTGTCGTCGCGGTGGGTCCAGAACAGCCACTGGCTGTCGGGAGACCAGGCGAAGTCGCCGGTGCTGCTCTCGACGGGCTCCTTCAGGATCTCGCCGGTCGCCAGGTCCTTCACATAGATGTGGTGGACCTCCGAGCCTTGCGCGTCCTCGGCGTAGGCGAACAGCTTGTGGTCGGGGCTGTGGTCGGCGGCGCTGACCTGGCTGTAGGCCTTGCCCTTGGCCAGGGCGTCGCAGTCGAGCAGGATCTCTTCGCCATCGGTCTTGCCCTTGAGGCGGCGGGCGAAGATCGGGTGCTGGCCGCCGATGTTGAAGCGCGAATAGTATTCGAACGGGCCGTCGGGGGCGGGGACGCTGGCGTCGTCCTCCTTGATGCGGCCCTTCATCTCCTCGAACATCGCCTTCTGCAGCGGTTCGGTGGAGGCCAGCATGGCCTTCACATAGGCGTTCTCGGCGGTCAGGTGATCCTTGACCTCCGGCTTGATCAAGGCCGGATCGCGCAGGACCTTCTGCCAGTTGTCGTCCTTCATCCAGGCGTAGTCGTCGACGCGGACGCGGCCCAACTGCTCGGTTCGCTTGGGGATCTTCTGGGCGACAGGCGCGACAGGCGGGGGCGACTCTGACATCATGCTCTCGGATAAGGCGTTCTCGGGGGGGATCACCGACACCGACGTAATGACAGCTGCCGCGCTCGTCATCATTTTGCGCCGGTTCATGGTGAGTTTTCCCCCTGATGCGTCAGAACGCCAACTTGTGCGCCTAGACGGCGCTGGTCAAACTGACCCTCGTGTAGAGTGAATCCGGGGGCGTGAGGGCTTAGATGGCTTGGGACCTGTCGGTCGATCTGATCCAGGCGACCGTGCAGCTTGAACAGCCGCTCGGCGACGGTTCACGCACCGTCGGCACCGGCTTCCTGATCGAGGATCCGACCCCCGACGGCCGTCCGCGCACGATCCTGGTCACCGCCGCCCACGTCTTCGACAAGATGCCCGGCGTCTCGGCCAAGATCGGCTATCGCATCCAGAGCGCCGACGGCGTCTGGCGCTACGATCCCCACACCCTGAAGATCCGCGACGGCGACCACGCCCTGTGGGTCAAGCATCCCACCCGCGACGTCGCCGCGATCGAGGTCGAGGCCCCGCCGGAGTTCGCCAAGGCGGCGATCCCCCTGGCCTGGCTGGCCCAGGACGACACCTTCAACAAGTATGGCCTGGGTCCTGGCGACGAGATGATGGCCCTGGGCTTCCCGCGCGGCCTGTCGGCCAATCCGGCCGGCTTCCCGATCCTGCGCTCGGGCCGGGTGGCGTCTTATCCGCTGGCCCCGGCCAGCGTGTTCCCGACCTTCCTGATGGACTTCTCGGTGTTCCCCGGCAATTCGGGCGGACCGGTGTTCATGGCCGAGGGCGCGCGCCGCCGGCCGGGCTCGACCGAGAGCCAGGAGGTGCAGTTCGTGGCCGGCATGCTGACCCAGCAGGTCGAGCTGACGGGCGAGCGGCTGGAGATCGGCATCGTCACCCACGCCAAGTTCATCCGCGAGACCGTCGCCATGCTCGACAAGACGGCCGGTCCGCCGCTGATCCAGGCCAAGCCCGCCCGGCCGCCCGAGGCTCAGGACCAGGCGATGGGGGACGCGACCCAGGCCGCCGCGGCGGTGTCGGCCGCGGCCATGGCGGTCGCTCGGTAGCGTCCACTGTAGGATAGGCGACACAGGAACCTCGCTCCTGGCCCCCCGTTTCTAGGGGGAGTTCGAATCCAGCAGGAGTGAAGTCATGAGCACCAATCGTGTTGAAGGCGCTGTCGACAAGGGTGTCGGCGCTGTCAAGGAAGCCGCCGGCAAGGCCACGGGCAACGAGCGTCTGGAAGCCGAAGGCGTAGCCCAGAAGACCAAGGGCGACGTCCAGAACAAGGTCGGCCAGGCCCAGGACAAGATCGGCGACGCGATCAAGAAGTAGCTTGATCCACGCCTAGACAAGCAAACGGCCGCGGAGCGATCCGCGGCCGTTTTCTTTTGTCTTCAGGGTTGTCATCCCGGACGAGCGCGCAGCGCGAAGATCCGGGACCGACGCGTGAACACCGCGCTTCCGGCGGTCCCGGATCGGCGGCCCTTCCGGCGTTGTCCGGGATGACAGAGCGTTTTGGTTGAGATCAGCCGTAGATGATCGAAATCGTCTCGGCCACGCAGGCGGGGCGTTCCTCGCCCTCGATCTCGATGGTGCACTCGTTTTTCATCTGCAGGCCGCCGGCCTTGGGCTCGACGCTGACCAGCTTCTGGCGCATGCGCACCTTCTTGCCGACCCGGACCATGCCGGTGAACCGCACCTTGTCGCAGCCGTAGTTGATGCCGCGCGTCACGCCGGTCACCCGCAGGATGCCCGCGCCCAGCATCGGGATCAGCGACAGCGTCAGGTAGCCATGGGCGATCGGACCGCCGATCTCGCGGGTCGCGCGCTCGACGTCGACGTGGATCCACTGGTGGTCGCCGGTCGCCTCGGCGAACTGGTTGACCCGTTCCTGGCTGATCTCGACCCAGTCGGAGACCCCGATCTCCTGGCCGACCAGGCTGGCGACGTCGGCGTAGGCGACTTCCTTCATGGCGTGTTTTCTCCCGCACGTTTCTTGGCTTGAAACAGTTGTTTGATTGGTCGCACGGGAGGGCGCGACGGGCAAGGTCCCGTCAGCCGAACAGCGTCTGCACCACCAGCCAGGCGTTGGCGGCCGAGATGACCACGAACAGGCTCCAGGCCACGGCCTTGGTCAGCAGGCCGTTGGCGAACACGCCCATCAGCGCCTTGTCGTCGGTGAAGCGCAGCAGCGGGAAGATGGCGAAGGGCAACTGAGCGCTCAGCACCACCTGGGTCAGGACCAGCAGCTTGCCCACCGAATGCTCGCCCATGGTCAGCACGCCGATCAGGGCCGGGACGATGGCCAGCCCCCGGGTGATCAGCCGCCGCTGCCAACAGGGGATCTTCAGGTTCAGGAACCCCTCCAGGATCACCTGTCCGGCGATGGTGCCGGTGAAGGTCGAGCTCTGGCCCGAGGCGAACAGGGCGATCCCGAACAACAGTCCGGCCACGGCCGCGCCGGTCAGGGGCGCGAGTAGGCGGTGGGCCTCCTCGATGCCGGCCACCTCGGTGTTGCCCGTCCGGTGGAAGGCCGAGGCCGCCAGGATCAGGATGGCGGCGTTGATGAACAGGGCCACGGCCAGCGAGGCCACGGTGTCCAGCGTCGCCAGCCGCAGGGCCGAGCGCTTGCCCGGCTCGTCGGCGGGGACCACCCGGGTCTGGACGATCGCCGAGTGCAGATAGAGGTTATGCGGCATGATCGTCGCCCCGACGATGCCGATGGCCAGGTAGAGGGCGTTGCCCTGCTTCAGGGCGTCGAGCGACGGGATCAGGCCGTGCGCCACCGCGCTGGCGTCGGGCTTGATCAGGATCAGCTGGACCAGGAAGCAGATCCCGATGGTGGCGACCAGGCCCAGGATGATCGCCTCCAACTGCCGGAAGCCCTTGCCCTTCAGGCCCAGCACGATGACCGTATCCAGCGCCGTCAGCAGCACGCCGGCCCACAGCGGTATGCCCAGCAACAGCTTGAAGGCCAGGGCGCTGCCCAGCACCTCGGCGATGTCGCAGGCGATGATGGCGATCTCGGCCAGGAACCACTGGACCTTGACCGTGCGCGGCCCGTAGCGGTCTCGCGACATCTGGGCCAGGTCGCGGCCGGTGACCAGGCCCAGGCGCAGGCTGAGGGTCTGCAGCACGATGGCGGCCAGGCTGGACAGCACCACCACGAACAGCAGGGCCGTGCCGTAGCGCGATCCGGCCTCGATGTCGGTCGCCCAGTTGCCGGGGTCCATGTAGCCGACGCTGATCAGCAGGCCGGGGCCGGCGAACCGCAGCGCCCGCTTCCAGGGGCTGAGGCCCTCGGGCACGGCCACCGCGCCGCGAACCTCGGCGGGGCAGAAAGGGGCGGTGGCGGTCTTGGGCAGGGAGAACATGGCGCCAAGCGTTAGCGTGGATTCGGTCCTCCCCCTATGGGGGAGGTGTCGGCGAAGCCGACGGAGGGGGGAGTGATCGGAAAGCGGCCACAACCCGGATCGAGTTTCCTAGAACTCCCCCCACCGATCGCTGCGCGATCGCCTCCCCCACAGGGGGAGGGGCTGGGCGTCCATCACCTCTGGGCTAACCGCGCCTTCAGCTCCGCCATGTCCCGCACGAACCACACCGCCGAGCCGTTGTTCGACTCGTAGACGAAGTCGCGCAGGCTGTTGCTGGCCTCCGTCGAACGCGAGATGTCGCCGATGAAGGCCACGCCCACACGGTAGTTGATGAACTTCTGGATCACCTCGCCGGCAATGCGGGTGCTCAGGTCCAGGAAGCCGTCGCCCAGCCGGTCCAGCGGGACGGCCGCCCACGTCGCGTCGGCCGACCAGGCCTCGCTCAGGAAATCGTTGACGGCGCCCACGTCGAGGGCGGGGCCTTCGGATGCGAAGACCAGGACGGGCGTTTCGTGGATGAGCTCGACCTGGTCCATGGAAGTTCGCGATGCGGCTAGACGATCCTGCTCTCGCCCTTACCCCAATACGCATCGCGGATCAGCCGCTTGTAGAGCTTGCCCGTCGGATGCCTCGGCAGCTCCGCCATGAAGTCGATGCGTTTGGGCGACTTCACGTGGCTGAGGTTGGCGCGGGCGAAGGCCATCAGTTCCTCCGCCAGGGAGGCTTGGTCGGCGGAAGGGTCCAGCGGCTGGATCACCGCCACCACCTGTTCGCCCATCTCCTCGTGCGGGGCGCCGACCACGGCGGCGTCGGCGACCTTGGGGTGGGTGATCAGCAGGTTCTCGATCTCCTGCGGATAGATGTTCACCCCGCCCGAGATGATCATGAAGCTCTTGCGGTCGGTGAGGTACAGGTAGCCCTCCTCGTCGACCCAGCCCACGTCGCCCAGGGTGGTCCAGCCGTGCTGGTTGTAGCTCTCGGCCGTCTTGTCCGGGGCGTTGTGGTAGTTCACCGCCGGGCCGTTGGCGAAGTAGACGGTCCCCTCGCTGCGCACCGGCAGTTGCTCGCCGGCCTCGTCGCAGATCCGCAGTTCGCCCAGCACCGCCTGGCCGACGCTGCCCTTGTGGGCCAGCCAGTTGTCGGAATTGATCCAGCAGAAGCCGTTGCCCTCGGTGCCGGCGTAGTATTCGAAGATCACCGGACCCCACCAGCCGATCATCTGCTCCTTGACCGGCACGGGGCAGGGGGCGGCGGCGTGTACCGCCGACCGGATCGACGACACGTCGTACCTTGCGCGGACCTCTTCCGGCAGCTTCAGCATCCGCACGAAGTGGGTCGGCACGAACTGACCGCAGGTGACGCCGTACTTCTCGATCAGGGCCAGGGCGGCCTCGGGATCGAACTTCTCCATCACGATCACCGTGCCGCCGATCTTCTGCACGGTCATGCACCAGCGCAGCGGGGCGGCGTGGTAGAGCGGGGCGGGCGAGAGATAGAGGCTGTCGCCGCTGAAGCCGAACAGGCCCATGGCCATCATCTGCAGGGCGTGGGGCGCGTCGATCGGGCCGCCGCTCAGCGCCGGTTTGACGCCCTTGGGCCGGCCGGTGGTGCCTGAGGAATAGAGCATGTCCGAGCCAGCCGTCTCATCGGCGATCGGCGTCATGGGCATGGCCGCGCTGGCCGCCTCGAAGTCCTCGAACGGAGCCTTGGCGCCGCCCACCCGGAACAGCCGCACGCCGGGGATCAGCGGCGCGACGGCCTGGGCCGCCTCGTCCAGGGCCGGGCTGACGATCAGCGCCTGGGCCCCGCAGTCCTTGACGATGTACTCGACCTCGGCCGCCGTCAGCTTGGTCGAGACGCAGGTGAAATACAGCCCCGCGCGCTGGGCGGCCCAGGCGATCTCGAAGAAGCGGGCGTTGTTGTCCATCAGGATGGCGATCACGTCGCCGGCCTTCAGACCCCACGAGCGGAACAGCTGCGCCCCCTGGTTCGAGCGGGCGTCGAGCTGGCCGTAGGTCACCGTCTCGCCGGAGCCGGCCATGATGTAGGCGGGCTTGTCGGGCTGGCTCTGGGCGTGATGGAACGGATGCATCAGGCGGCGGCCTCCACCTTGGCGGCCTGGCGGATCATGTCGCAGGCTTTTTCGGCGATCATGATGGTGGGGGCGTTGGTGTTGCCCGACACCAGGCGCGGCATGACCGAGGCGTCGACCACCCGCAGTCCCGTCACGCCGCGCACCCGCAGTTGGCTGTCGACCACGGCCATCGGACCGCTACCCATCTGGCAGGTGCCGACCGGGTGGTAGATCGTCGAGCCGGCGGCGCGGGCATATTCCAGCAGGGCCGCGTCGCTGGCGAAGTCGGCGCCCGGGTTCATCTCGTGGTCGATCAGCGGGGCGATGGCCGGCTGGGCGGCGATCTTGCGGGCCCACTTCAGGCCGGCCACAGTGACCTCCTGGTCCAGCGGATCGGACAGGTAGTTGGCGAAAATCGCCGGATAGACGGTCGGGTCGGCCGACTTGATGCGGATGTGGCCTCGGCTCTCGGGGCGCAGCTGGCACGGGGCGATGGTCAGGCCCGGCGCGCCTTCCAGCTCCATCTTCTGCTCATTGAACAGCTTCTCCAGGTCCATCGTGGCCGGCAGGATGTGGAACTGGATGTCCGGCTCGGCGAGATCCGGGCGCGACTTGCAGAAGGCGGCGATGTGGGCCGCCGACAGGGTCAGCAGGCCCTTGCGCTGGAACAGGTACTTCAGCGCCTCGGCCGCCAGCCGGCCGCCCTTGCTCTGCTCGTTGACCGACACCGTCCCGGCCTTCAGGCGGAAGCGCGCGCCGGTGACGTAGTGGTCCTGCAGGTTCTCGCCGACCCCGGGCAGGTCGTGGACCACGGCGATTCCGTGCTCGGCCAGCAGCTGGCCTGGACCCACGCCAGACAGCTGCAGCAGCTGCGGCGAGTTGATCGCGCCGCCGGCCAGGATCACCTCGGCCCGGGCCTTGGCGGTGCAGACCACGCCGTTCTGGCTGAACTCGACGCCCACGGCGCGCTTGCCCTCGAACAGCACCTTGCGGGCCAGCGCGTTGGTCTCGACCTGAAGGTTCGCGCGGCCCATGGCCGGGTGCAGATAGGCCACCGCCGCCGAGCAGCGCTGGCCGTTCTTCACGGTCAGCTGGTAGTAGGCCACGCCCTCCTGGCTCTCGCCGTTGACGTCGGCGTTGCGCGGGATGCCAGCCTCGACGCAGGCCTCGACCACGGCGTCGGAGATCGGGTTGGTCTCGGTGACGTCCGAGACGTTCAGCGGGCCGCCGGTCGCGTGCCAGTCGCCGCAGTCGCCGCGCTCCTGGTGCTGGGCCTTGCGGAAATAGGGATAGACGTCGTCCCAGGCCCAGCCCTCGCAGCCCAACTGACGCCAGCCGTCATAGTCGGCCTGTTGCCCGCGGATATAGAGCAGGCCGTTGATCGAGGACGAGCCGCCCAACACCTTGCCGCGCGGCCAGACGTGCGAGCGTCCGCCGGTGCCCGGGTCCGGCTCGGTGGCGTACAGCCAGTTGACCTTGGGGTCCTTCAGGGTCGAGGCGTAGCCGACCGGGATGTGGATCATCAGGTTCGACATGAACTGGGACGGGTTCCTGGTCGGCCGGTCGTCGCCGCCGGCTTCCAGCAGCAGAACCTTGTACCGGCCGTCCTCGGACAGCCTGGCCGCCAGCACGCAACCGGCCGAGCCGGCGCCCACCACGATGTAGTCGGCCTCGATGATCGACGTCATCGGATCCTCCCTTTTCCGCCCGCGTGTCTCCGCGTGATCGGTGATCACTGGAGAATGCGCGGGTCTTGCCGGAACGCCAAGGGTGTCGTCGGGGAAGGCCCTGCGTCCTTCGAGGCTCGGCTACGCCTCGCACCTCAGGATGAGGAATTCTGCAGCGACAAAGCTCCTCATCCTGAGGCGCCCGCGCGGCGGGCCTCGAAGGACGCACAGGATTGCCGCCAGTTCATACGCGTGTTTGAGTGCCGCCAAACCCGGAGGAGACACCCATGGCCGCGCCCAGCTTCGAGACCCTGCTCTACGCCGTCGAGGATGGGATCGCGACCATCACCCTGAACCGTCCGGAGAAGCTGAACGCCTTCACCGCCCGGATGATGAAGGAGCTGATCGACGTCTTCGACATCACCGACGCCGACGACGCCGTGCGCGTGGTGATCGTCACCGGCGCTGGCCGGGCCTTCTGCGCCGGGGCGGACCTGTCGGGCGGCGGGGCCACCTTCGACCGCACCAATCCCCAGGCCCTGGAGCGCGAAGAGGGCAAGGTCGGCGACATCTATCGCGACGGCGGCGGCCGCGTGGTGCTGCGGATGTACGAGAGCCTCAAGCCGATCATCGCCGCCGTCAACGGCGCGGCCGTCGGGGTGGGGGTGACCATGCAGCTGCCGATGGACATCCGCCTGGCCTCGACCGACGCCAAGTTCGGTTTCGTGTTCGCCCGCCGGGGCATCACGCCCGAGGCTTGCTCGTCCTGGTTCCTGCCGCGGCTGGTGGGCATGCAGACGGCTCTGGAATGGTGCTTCACCGGCCGGGTGTTCGGCGCCCAGGAGGCCAAGGAGCGCGGCCTGGTCCGCTCGCTGCACGCGCCCGAGGACCTGCTGCCGGCCGCCCGGGCCCTGGCCCGCGAGATCGCCGACAACACCGCGCCGGTCTCGGTGGCCCTCTCGCGCCAGCTGCTGTGGCGCATGGCCGGCGCCGACCATCCGATGGAGGCCCACAAGGCCGACAGCCGGGCCATCCAGTCGCGCGGCGCGGCCGGCGACGCCAAGGAAGGGGTGAGCTCGTTCCTGGAGAAGCGCGCTCCGGTGTATCCGGACAAGGTGTCGGCGGACCTGCCCGACATCTGGCCGGCGTGGGGCGAGCATCCGTTCAAGTAGGGGCGTCACCCTAAATCCGTCTCCCCGGCGAAGGCCGGGGCCCAGATGGAATGGCTTTGAGGCTGACGCCAAAAAAAAGCGCGGAGGTTTTCCAGCCCGCCACACCGCTCTGGGATCTGGGTCCCGGCCTTCGCCGGGAAAACGGGGAAGATGGCTCGGCGTAACCACCCCTCGCATCCCCCACCAAACGCGCTATATCCCCGCCCATGGCCGAAGCTTTCAACGACAAGACCCTGACCGCCGACTTCCAGGCCAAGGATCGGGCCGCCCGCTACGCCGAGGTGGCCGACGAGATCGCCTCGGTGCTGGACGGCGAGACCAACTTGACCGCCCGCATGGCGACGGTGGCCTCGATGCTGGCCAGCAGCTTCGACCACTATTTCTGGACCGGCTTCTACGTGGTCGATCCGCTGAAGGCGCGCGAGCTGGTGGTCGGGCCCTATCAGGGCACGCTGGGCTGCCTGCGCATCGCCTTCGGGCGCGGCGTCTGCGGTGCGGCGGCCGAGACCGGCCAGACCCAGCTGGTCGAGGACGTCCACGCCTTTCCGGGCCACATCGCCTGCGACAGCCGGTCCCAAAGTGAGATTGTCGTCCCCGTGTTCGACGCCTCGGGTCAGTTGCTGGCCGTGTTCGATGTCGATTCCGACAAGCCGGCCGCCTTCGACACGGTCGATCAGCACGGAATCGAGGCGATTCTGAAGGCGACTTTTTCCTGATTGCAGCCTGGGCGCGATGGTCGCCTAGAAAGCGAACTTGGCCCCCGTGTTGCAGTCCGATCCAGGTCGGGATCGGATTAGGACACATCACCATGCTGGACATCGAGACCCTTCACCCGCGCGACCTGACGCAGGCCGACGTGCGGACGTGGCGCGAGATGGCGGCGGCCGAGCCGGCCTTCGCCAGCCCGCTGCTGGGTCCGGACTTCGCGCGCGCCGTCGGCGCCGTGCGCGACGACGCCCGCGTGGCCGTGATCCGTCGCGGCGACCAGACCCTGGGCTTCCTGCCGCATCACCGCCGCCCCGGCGCCATGGCCCGGGCCATCGGCTCGCCGCTGTCGGACTATCACGGCCTGGTCTCGCGCGCAGACGCGGGCCTGGACGCCGCGCAGGTGCTGGGCGCCGCCGACCTGACCGCCTATCGCTACACCGGCCTGATCGATCCGTTCGGCGTGTTCGGCCGCAACGAGACGAAGACCGCCCACGTCATCGACCTGGCCACGAAAGGTTGGGGCGGCGCCGACGCCGAGGCCTATCTGGAGGCCGTCCGCGCGGCCAGCCCCAAGAAGATCAAGAACTGGCGCCGGCTTGACAGCAAGCTCGAGCGCGAGATGGGGACCATCGAACTGGTCGCCGCCGACCGCTCGCGCGAGGCCTTCGACCAGCTGATCGCCTGGAAGCGCGAACAGCTGGAGCGCACCGGCGTCCACGACTTCCTGCGCCCGGCCTGGGTGCAAGGCCTGCTGCTGGACCTGTTCCTGAAGCAGACCGGTCCGTTCCAGGGGCTGATGATCAACCTCTACGCCGGCGGCCAGCTGGTGGCGGGCCATTTCGGCGTGCGGCTGGACGGCGTCTATCACCCGTGGATCGCCTCGACCAATCCGGCCTATGGCGAGTGGTCGCCGGGCCAGATCTTCTTCATGCGGGCCATCGCGGCCATGCCGGGCCTGGGCCTGCATCACTACGATCTCGGTCCCGGCCACGACCACTACAAGGGCGCCTATGCGCTGAGCCAGGTCCAGATCGGCGACGGCACGGCGACGGCTTCGACCATGGCCGGGCGGATGGCCCACTCGCTGGACGGGGTGATGGCCCTGGCCGGTTCGCGGGGCGCTGGCCCGGTCGGACGGCTCAGCCGTCGCATGGACGCCATAGCCAGCGTCGAGCTGACCCTGGGCGGGCGGATGCGCGGCCTGGTCGACGCGTTCGCTAACCAAGCGCAAAGGCGCGGCGGCTAAGGTCCGCCAAAGCCTGGAGCTCGCATGCGCGTCACGGTCATGATCCCCACCCAACGGCGTCCGCACGGCCTGGCCGTCGCGGCGCGTTCGGTGTTCGCCCAAGTCGGGGTCGACTTCGCCGCCCTGGAGCTGGTGGTGGTCGACAACGACCAGGCCCCGTCGGCCGAGAAGGCCGTCGCCGACCTGGCCCGCCAGGCGCCGTTCCCCGTCCACTACGTCCACGAGCCGCGCCCGGGCGTGGCCCACGCCCGCAACGCCGGCATGGCCAAGGCGAGCGGCGCGCTGATCGCCTTCCTCGACGACGACGAGGAGGCCCCGACCGGCTGGCTGGCGGCGCTGCTGGCCGCCCAGGCGCGCTACGAGGCCGACGTGGTGTTCGGTCCGGTCCGGGCCCGAGCGCCGGTCAGCGTGGTCGCGCATCGCGACTATCTGGAGCGCTTCTTCTCGCGCGAAGGCCCCGCCGAGGCGGGCGTCATCGACCACTATTACGGCTGCGGCGACAGCCTGCTGCGCCGCGCCGCCTTGCCCGATCCGGTCGCGCCGTTCGCCGTGGAGCGCAACCATATCGGCGGCGAGGACGACATGCTGTTCGGCCACATGCAGGCCAATGGCGCGCGCTTCGCCTGGGAGCCGGCCGCGTGGGTCTGGGAAGATCCCGTGCCCGATCGCCTCAGCCTGGACTACACGATCCGCCGCGCCTTCGCCTACGGCCAGGGCCCGTCGGCCCACTGCGCCGCCGCCAGTCCGCCCGACCGCGTGGGCGTCGCCCGCTGGATGGCGGTGGGCGTGGTCCAGGCCGCCCTGTTCGGCCTGGTGGCCGGCTTCAAGTGGCTGACCCGGGCCGGCGACCGCGCCGACTGGCTGGACCGCGCCGCCCGGGGCCTGGGCAAGACCCTGTGGTGGGGCCCGTTCAAGATCCACTTCTACGGAAGGACCGTGTCGTGAGCATCATCAGCGACTGGACCGACGCCAAGGCCGCGGCCTTCGGCCGTGAGAACCTGACTTTCCAGCATGGCCTGCACGAGCGGCCGATGTTCGACGACGAGGGCCTGGCCCGCCTGCTGGACCAGTATCCGCGCGACCAACTGGGCGTCTTCACCATGGGCGAGGACCCCAAGGCCTGGACCACCTGGCGCAAGGGCGCGGCGGGGAACCTGACCGGCGACCAGCTTCTGGAGGCCGCCAAGGCCGGCCGCATCTGGCTGAACCTGCGTCACACCAACGATTTCGTGCCGGAGTACGCCGCCCTCTGCGACGAGATCTTCGCCGAGAAGGAGGCCCGCGTGCCGGGCCTGAAGACCTTCAAGCGCGACCTGGGCATGCTGATCAGCAGCGCTGACGCCCAGGTGTTCTACCATCTGGACGTGCCCCTGGTGTCGCTGTGGCAGGTCCGCGGTCGCAAGAAGGTCTGGGTCTACCCGGTCGCCGATCCCTATGTCGGCGAGCTGGCGCTGGAGAAGATCGTGCTCAAGGAGACCGCCGAGCAGTTCGCCTTCGACCCCGCGTGGGACGCCGGCGCCCAGGCCTACGACCTGACGCCCGGGACCATGGTCACCTGGAAGCAGAACGCCCCGCATCGGATCGAGAACGGCCCGATGCTGAACGTCTCGATCTCGATCGAATTCATGACCCCGCCGGCCCTGATGCGGGCCAACGTCATCTACGCCAACGGCGTGCTGCGCCGCCGCCTGGGCGCCAGGCCGCGCGTGCAGGACGGCTTCGGCCCCCTGGCGCTGGGCAAGCTGGCCGTGGCGCGCGGGGCCAAGGCCCTGAACCTGCAGACCCCGCACGTGCGCCACCTGCCGGTGACGTTTGGACTGGATGCTCGGCGGCCGGGCGTGCTGGTCGAGCGGGGCGAAGGACGCCTCCCCTAAGTCCTCATTCAGTTGTCATCCCGGACAAGCGCGCAGCGCGCCGATCCGGGACCGACGCCTGAGCGCGGCGCTTCGGCGGTCCCCGGTCTTCGCTTCGCTACGCCCGGGATGACAGTGTTTCTTGCGTTCGGCGGTCAGGTTCCGGCTGGGGTCGCTCGACGGCGCGACCGGCGGCGGCCTCGGCTGCGTGACGGCGCCGCTCCGCCAGCGTCTCCAGCGCCACGCCCCAGCCGCCCCGCGCCAGCCTCACGACGCTCGCCCCCGCACCACCAGCCAGCCGCCCGCCCAGCACAGGGGCAAGCCGGTGACCGCCAGGAGGATCGGGTACCAGTGCGGCCCCAGGCCCAGGTTCCACGTGGCGATCACGCCGGCCGTGCCGGCGATCAGGCCCAGCACGCCCAGGATGAAGGCGTGGCGCAGCGGGGTGTTCGGGGCCAGCCTGGCGGTGATCCAGCCGCCGGCCAGGGTGAAGACGCTGCGATAGGCCAGGGCCAGCAGGTTCAGCAGCGGGTCGTGCATGCCCTGTTCCGGCGGAGGATAGACCTTGGCGGCGTGCAGGACGGCGTCGGTGGCGGTCGACAGCACGACCACAGTCAGGAAACCGGCGATCACCGCCAGCACGCTGCGGCCGATGCGGCGGGGCGAGGTACGCAGGGCAAGGTCACTCATCGACGGTCTCCTTCGGAGGGTTTGAACATAAGACGTTCGGGTAGGGGCCGATGCGACACGGCCGCGTCGGATTTCTGCGAGACGCCGCGGATCAGCTGCGAGCGGCCTTGGGCGCCTTCGTCAAAGCCTCTAGCGCGTCCTTGCCGACCCAGCGCGCCGACGGCTCTGGCGAGGCGGCCAGGCGCCGCGCGGTCCCGATCGCGGCGGCCTTCAACGCCGGGCTCTTGCGCAGCCCGATCGCCCGCAGCGCCCAGTTCACCGCCTTCTTGACGAAACTTCGATTATCCCCCGCAGCGCGTTCGATCAGGACCAGGCCGTCCAGGAACGGCTGGTCCTCGGCGGTCTTGTCGTGCAGCGCCAGGCAGGCCAGCAGGGCGAAGGCCGCCCGCCGGCCGAACTCGTCGTTCAGTCCGGCCCACTCGCCGATCTTGGCGAAGGCGTGGGGCGACTGGTCGAACAGCTTGAAGCAGACGGTGTCGACGATGCCCCAGTTGTCGAAGTCGGCCCGCCAGGCGTCCATCTGCTCCGGCGTCACCCGGGCCGGATCGTCGACCAGGCTGGCCAGCATCCGGGCCTCGTAGACGCCGGTCGCCCAGAGGGCGGCGGCCAGGTCGTGGTCGCGGCCCAGGCGCTTGGCGATCTTCTGCAGATTGGCCATCGACACGCCCAGGGCGCTGGGCGCGACGATGCCGAACCGGTCCAGATTGGCCAGGTCGTGGTCGGTGGCGGCCGACCGCAGGGCGGCCATGGCGTCGGCGAGGCGAGCCTCCATGGCCGTTCCCCCTCCCTTCCCCGTCAGACGGTTTCGAGCAGGGCGTCGAGGCGGGCGTAGCCCATCTCCATGCCGTCGGTCATGCCGCTGACCAGGGCGCCCTTGCGGGCCGCCTCGTTGGCGTAGATCACCGAGGTGGTCAGGGTGGTGCGGCCGCCGGTCTCGGTCAGGGTCGAGGTGACCGTGGTCTCGCCGCCGGTCCAGTTGTCGTCGAACACCTCGTTGTGGACGATCCGCTCCGGCGCGACGATCTCGCGATAGACGCCGGCCATGCCCATGTCGCGGCCGTCCTGGTTGCGCCAGACATAGCGGAACTTGCCGCCGACCCGCAGGTCGATCTCGCAGACCGGCATGGTCCAGCCGGGCGGGCCCAGCAGCCAGCGCTTCACCAGGTCGGGCTTGGTCATGCAGTCGAACACCAGCTCGCGCGAGGCGCCGAAGGCGCGGGTGAACACCACTTCGCGGTCGCCTTGGGTGGCGACGGTCAGCTTGTCTTGGGCCATGGGTCGTTTCCTTCTGGATGGGGAGGGCGCTTCAGCGTCCCTGGGTGGTTTTCAGTTCGTCGAGCAGGGCGTCCAGGCGCTGGAAGTTGGCCTCCAGCGTCTGTCGGTAGGCCTCCAGCCAGGCGTTGGCCTCGGCCAGGGGCTTTTCCTCCACCCGCACCGGACGGCGCTGGGCGTCGCGGCCCCGCGAGACCAGCCCGGCCTTCTCCAGCACCTTCAGGTGCTTGGAGATCGCCGGCTGGCTCATGGCGAAAGGCGCGGCCAGTTCGCCGACGGAGGCCTCCCCCGTCGCCAGCCGCGCCAGGATGGCGCGTCGGGTCGGGTCGGCCAGGGCGGCGAAAGTGGCGTCGAGCCCCGCGGGGTTTCCATAACTCATCAGTTCCATAACTAAATGGTTATATTCTGGATCGATCGGAGTCAAGGCGGTCGATCCAGATCATCGCCGCCTAGAGCGAGGCCGCCTCTTCGCCGTCGGCGGAGGAGGCGGTTCGCGCCTCTTACCCCGCCAAAATGTCGCGGCGCGGGTATGGTTAATGAGGCGTTAGGACTCAGTCGCCATTTCTCGAAGCTGGCCTAGCGCGGCCTCGGAGATTCGGAATGAGCGGGTTCAATCGGCTGCCTCTCGGCTGGAGGCTGATCGTCGTCCTCGGCCTGTCGGCGGGCCTGGGCCAGCTGGGCTGGGCGGCGTTCGGCGGACCGGGCCTGGTCTCGCCGTTCAGCATGGCCGGCATGGCGACGCTGGTCGCGACCCTGATCATCGGGCTTGTCGCCTGGAGCGAGGCCACGCGCCGCGCCCTGGACGGCCTGACCCGCTCGGTCGACGCCCTGGGCGCCGGCCAGTACGACCAGCCGCTGCGCTCGCCCGACACCGACGACCAGCAGGTCCAGGCGCTGGCCAAGGGCCTGGACGGCGTCCAGCGCAAGCTGGCGAGCGAGCAGACGGCCCGCGCCGCCGAGGACGCCGAGCGCGCGACCGCCGAGGCCGAGCAGCGCCGCCATCTGCAAGAGGTCGAGACCTACGCCCGCACCCAGTTGACCGCCGTCAACACCCTGGGGCAGGGCGTCGAG
Source organism: Caulobacter sp. P1_D6 (assembly GCF_056406095.1). Classification (NCBI taxonomy): domain Bacteria; kingdom Pseudomonadati; phylum Pseudomonadota; class Alphaproteobacteria; order Caulobacterales; family Caulobacteraceae; genus Caulobacter; species Caulobacter sp. P1_D6. Next base: position 100,705 of record NZ_JBFUAW010000016.1, read on the forward strand.
AAGCTGGCCGAGGGCGACCTGATCTCGCGCCTGCGCGAAGACGCCTTCCCGCCGGAAGCCCGCAAGATCCCCACCGATTTCAACGCCGCCGTCGACAACCTGCAGCAGACCTTGGCCGGTGTCCTGGGCGCGGCGCGCAGCATCCGCGCCGGCTGCGGCGACATCTCGGCCGCCGCCGACGACCTGGCCCAGCGCACCGAGCGCCAGGCGACCGGTGTGGAGCGCACCGCCGCCGCCCTCGACCAGATCACCGCCACGGTGAAGAAGAGCTCCGACAACGCCGAACAAGCGCGGGGCGTGACCCAGAGCGCCAAGTCCAACGCCGAAAAGAGCGGCCAGGTGGTGCGCGAGGCCGTCGAGGCCATGGGCGGCATCGAGAAGTCCTCGCAGTCGATCACCCAGATCATCGGCGTCATCGACGAGATCGCTTTCCAGACCAACCTGCTGGCCCTGAACGCCGGCGTCGAGGCCGCCCGGGCCGGCGACGCCGGTCGCGGCTTCGCGGTGGTGGCGCAAGAGGTGCGGGCCCTGGCCCAACGCTCGGCCGACGCCGCCAAGGAGATCAAGGGCCTGATCCGCGCCTCCAGCGAGCAGGTCGACAAGGGCGTCAAGCTGGTCGGCGAGACCGGCCAGACCCTGGACCAGATCCTGGGCCAGGTGATCGAGATCAACGACCTGGTCGGCGAGATCGCCGCCTCGTCCAAGGAACAGGCCACGGGCCTGGCCGAGGTCAACGCCGCGGTGAACCAGATGGGCCAGGTGATCCACCAGAACGGCGCCATGGTCGAGCAGTCCGCCGCCGCCACCAGCGCCCTGGCCGCCGAGGTCGAGGAGCTGGAACGGCTGCTGGGCGGCTTCCAGGTCGGCGCCCAGATCCACGAATACCGGCCGCGCCAGGACCAGCGCCGCGAAGTCCCGACGGCCCCCCGCCGCGAAGCCTTCCGCGATCGCTACGTGCAGGGCGCCACCGCGCTGAAGATCGAACCGCGCTCGCGTCCCGGCGAGTGGCGGTAGGTTCCAGGGAAGATAGGCCGCTCATCCGACGTTAGGGCGTTCCGGTCTAGGCTTTGAGCACGACGGGTTGCCGTCAGGACGACCATGAACGATTTCGCCGCGCCCTTCGCCAGTCCCGAGCCCGAACCGGCCGCCACGCCGCGTTCGCGCGCCGCCCTGCTCAAGCGGCTGGCCGACGTGGTCTGCCTGCCGGCCAGCCGGATCAACGCCTTCGAACGCGCCATGACCGCCGACCTGCTGGTCGAGATGCTGCGCGACGCCGTCGTCGGCGAGCGCGAGAAGGTGGCCCGCCGCCTGGCCAATCTGGCCGAGATGCCCGGTGTCCTGGTCCGCCTGCTGCTGCGCGACGAACTGCCGGTGGCCCGCACCCTGCTGGAGCATTCGCCCTCGCTCAGCGACGCCGACCTGATCAGCTGCCTCTACAACAGCACCCAGGACCATCGCCGGCTGATCGCCCAGCGGCGCGGGGTCAGCGAAGTGGTGGCCGACGCCCTGGTCGACATGGACGAGGTGGGCGTCACCGAGCTTCTGCTGCGCAACGACCTGACGCGCTTCAGCCACCAGGGGCTGGAGAACATCGTCGCGGCCACGCGCGACAATCCGCAACTGATTCCCCTGCTGCTCAAGCGCGCCGAGCTGCGGCCCAGCCATGCCTATGTGATGTTCTGGTGGTCCGACGCCGACGCGCGACGCACGATTCTGCAGCGTTTCGCCGTGTCGCGGGAAATCCTGCAGGACGCGGTCGGCGACGTCTTCCCCCTGGCCTCGGCCGAGGGCTGGCAGGATCCGCTGTCGCGAAAGGCGCTTCAGTTCATTGAACGACGTCAGCGAAACCGCGCCGCCATCGCCAAGAGTCCTTACGCCAGTCTGGAGGACGCGATCGCCGCCGCCCAGAACGGCATGACCCGCGAGACGGCCGAGGAGATCTCCTATCTGTCGGGCCTGAAGCCGATGACCGGGGCCAAGATCTTCACCGATCAGGGCGGCGAGCCGCTGGCGATCCTGTGCAAGGCCACGGGCCTGCCGCGCGGCGCGGTAAGGGCTTTGTGGCGTGGGTTGCGCCGACCTGAAACCGACGCCTCGGGCGCGCCGTCGCCGGGCCTGGAGCGGGTGCTGACGGCCTTCGACACCATCGCCGTGGACCGCGCCCAGACCATGCTGCGCTATTGGAACTGGTCGCTGTCGTCGGCCATGACCCCGGCCCTGCTGAAGGCCATCCGCGAGGGTGACGAGGCCGCCGTGGACGAATATTCGGTGCCGCAGCGCGCCGCCATGCTGGCGCTTTCCCGAGACTTTGCACGCTAATCGACCACAGTCGTTGAATGTGTTCGATGAATACTGTGCGCCAGGAATCCAGGTTTCTATCAACTGATGGCTGTATCCTGGATTTGTCAGACCAGTCCAGCGCCACCCTTGAACGGTAGATACCCACACGTCTATGTTGCTCACGTGTAATAATCTGCTATCCAAAACAGAATTGGCTCCTGGAGGGTCAGTACGAGTCGGGGGAGCGACAAGAACATGGACAAGCAGTCCGACCTCATTGAAGTCACGGCAGGCCTTGTCGCCGCCTATGTCGGTGGCAACACCATCGCGGCGGGCGACGTGCCGGCCCTGATCCGCAGCGTGCACCTGGCTTTGTCGAACGTCGGCGGCAAGGTCGAGACGTCCGAGGCCGGCCGCGAGCCGGCCGTGTCGATCCGGCGCTCCATCACCCCGGACTATCTGATCTGTCTTGAGGACGGGCGGAAGTTCAAGTCGCTGAAGCGGCACCTGCGCACCAAGTACGACCTGAGCCCCGAGCAGTACCGCGCCCGCTGGGACCTGCCGAAGGACTATCCGATGGTCGCGCCGAACTACGCCCAGGCGCGCTCGGACCTGGCCAAGCAGATGGGCCTGGGGCAGGGCGGCCGGAAGCCGGCGCGTCGCGGACGCGCCTAGGACCGTACGCGGTTAGGCGCCCCGAACCTGCTGGGCGGTGACCTGGCAGGTCAGGGGCCTGCCGGCCTCCGCGTCCGCCAGGCTGGCCAGGGTGGTCTCGGCGATCGCCGCCAGGGCCTCTTCGGTCAGGAAGGCCTGGTGGCCGGTGATCAGGACATTGGGGAAGGTCAGCAGGCGCTGGAAGACGTCGTCCTGGATGATCTCGTTCGAGAGGTCCTCGAAGAACAGATCCGCTTCCTGCTCGTAGACGTCCAGGGCGACGCCGCCCACCTTGCGTGACTTCAGGCCCTGGATCAGGGCGGCGGTGTCGATCAGCGCCCCGCGACTGGTGTTGACGACCATCACGCCCGGCCGCGCGGCGGCCAGTCGGTCCCTGTCGATCAGATGGTGGGTGTCTGGCGTCAGCGGACAGTGCAGGGTGATCAGGTCGACCTCGCGCAGCAGGGTGTCGACGGGCGCGTAGCGCACGCCGATCGCGACCAGTTCCGGGTCTTCGGCCAGGTCGCTGGCCAGCACCTCGCAGCCGAAGCCCAGCCGCAGGCACCGGGCGACCAGGGCGCCGATGCGGCCCGTGCCGATCACCCCGGCCTTCCGGCCCGAGAGGTTGCGGCCGATCAGCCCGTCCAGGGCGAAGTTGTTCTCGCGGACCCGGTTCCAGGCGCGGGGGATGTTGCGGTCGAGCGCCAGGATCAGGCCGATCGTGAACTCCGCCACCGCCTCGGGCGAGTAGGCGGGAACGCGGACGACGGCGACGCCCAGCCGCTCGGCGGCCTCCAGGTCGACATTGTTGTAGCCCGCGCAGCGCAGGGCCACGAAGCGGGTCCCGCCCTTGGCCAGGGTCTCCAGGACCGCGGTGTCCACCCGGTCGTTCACGAACACGCAGACGGCGGGATAGCCGTCGGCCAGGGCCGCCGTGCTCGCGTCCAGCCGGGCCTCGAAATAGTCGATGCCGTGGCCGAAGCCGTGATTGGCCGCGTCGAGAAAGCGGCGATCGTAGGCCTTGGTCGAGAAGGTCGCGATCCGCATCAGGGGGCCACGGCCGCCGCCGGCGCGAGGGCCAGGACGGCGAGGGCGATCAGCGTGGTCTTCAGCACGAGGGGACTCCGGAACGGCCGCCACTTTCCCCCGGACGCGACCCTAGCACGCAGCTCTTGGGCGCATAGGCGGTTTCAGCTTCGCCCGAATTGCATTTTTCGCTTGCCGAGCGGGCAGGGGCGACGGCGGCGAAACGGAGTCCCACGGCCCGTTTTCGGCCCCTGAAATTTTGAGTCTGAGCGTTCATTAACCTTAACCCAAACAATCGCTTGCGGTCCTGGGCGCGAAATTTCAGCGCGTTCTTCGCATCCTGATTTTCGCCTGGACGTTTCGCTTGCGGATTGACTCATCTCAACAAACTTAGCTTTAGAGCGCGATTTTCACTGGCGGCGATTCGGTCCTTAAGACATAGTGAATCGTCGTGATTCCAACGACTTGTTAAGGAATCTGAAGATGAACGCGCAGCTGAGCGCATCGGCCACGGCGGCCCGCGCTCACCAGGAGATGTTCGCCTACTGGGCGTCCCTCCGCCGGGGGGCTAGCCTCCCGTCGCGCGACGATCTGCATCCCGCCGGCATCAAGCGCATGCTGCCGACCGTCAGCCTGATCGACGTCAAGCGCGACCTCGACGGCGCGATCGACTACCGCCTGCGTCTGGCCGGGACCGGCCTCTACACGGTCTATGGCCGCGAGATCACCGGCCGCACCCTGGAAGACGTCTACAACAGCGCCGCCGTCGAATACTGGCGCCGCGAGCTGGACAAGGTCGTCACCGAGCGCCGCCCGGGCGTCGGGGTGCACAGCCTGGCCTGGAAGGGCACGCCGCACATGTCGATCCTCTGGCTGCGCCTGCCCCTGGCCAGCAACGGCAAGGACGTCGACATGATCCTCGGCTACGACGCGGTGGTCGGCTCGCAAGCGGGCGAGCACAGCGGCATCCGCGCCGCCTAGGAAGTCCCTCCCCCTGTGGGGGAGGCGGCGCGCATGCGCCGGTGGGGGGAGCGGACCCACCTCGGCCAACTCCCCCCTCCGTCAGCTTCGCCGACACCTCCCCCACAGGGGGAGGAGCGAGAACACCATGACTCAGCTTGCTCTCGCGTGCTCGCCGCCTATTGTCCCCGGCTTGGAAGTTCGGGGGAATCCGGGGGAAGGGCCGAGGTGACCGTCGACCGCGACGTCTTTCAATTCATTCGAGAGCACGTGCGTTCGGTCTGGGCGCTGGAACTGCTGCTGCGCCTCAAGCACGACCCCGAGCGCTGCTGGTCGGTCGAGGAACTGGTCGGCGACCTGCGGGCCAGCCACAGCCTGGTGACCGACAACCTGACCGCCTTCGAGGACGCCGGACTGGTGGTCGCCGACGATCGCGGCTGCTTTCGCTACCAGCCCGCGGCCGCCGTGCTGGCCAAGGTCTGCGACGACCTGGACGCGACCTACCGCACCAAGCCCGTGACAGTGATCCGCTGGATCTCGGCCCCGACCGAGCGCCTGCAGTCCTTGGCCGACGCCTTCAAGTTCAAGGGGAAAGACCGATGAGCGGGCCGACGGTGGTCTACATCCTCTGCATGCTGGCCAGCATGGCCTGCGCGGGCCTGCTGACCCGGGCCTGGCTGAACAGCCGCTCGCGCCTGCTGCTGTGGACAGCGGTCAGCTTCGGCTTCCTGGCCCTCAACAACCTGCTGCTGGTGGCCGACCTGGTGATCTTCATCACCCAGGTGAACCTGCTGCCCTATCGCCAGGCCGCCGCCGGCCTGGCCATTGCCACGCTGCTGTACGGCTTCATCTGGGAGGTGGACGAATGAGCTTCCCGATCACGCCGGTCGAGGGACTGATCGCCGGAGCCCTGGCCGCGGGCTTCCTGGTGGCGGGCCTGTTCTTCCTGAAGTTCTGGAGCCGCACGCGCGACGGCCTGTTCCTGGCCTTCTCGGCCGCGTTCGGCCTGCTGGCCCTCGGCAACGCCCTGCCGGTGCTGCTGGGCACGCCGCACGAGGAGCGCAGCGGCCTCTACCTGATCCGCCTGGCGGCCTTCGTGCTGATCATCGTGGCGGTGCTGGTCAAGAACCTGCGGCGGGGCGAGCGGTGACGCTCTACTCGAATTGGCCCGTCAGGCCGTTCAGATGGTCGTCGGTAAACGCCGCGCTTTTCGTGACGTGCTTGACCCGCCACACATAGACGTCGATGTCCGGGGCGGGGGTGATGGCCCCGTCCAGGCGCTCGCCGGCTTGAAGTTTACGCTGCGGCGGGCCGACGATTTCCACGACCTGGGAATAGCTCATGCCCATCCGCAGGTTGGCCCAGTCCGCTTGCGGGACGGGTTGCGCGGCACATCCGGACAGGAGCGCCGCGGCGATGATCCAGGTCGGTTTAACGCGCATGGTGTCGCCTCAGCCCTCCAGGAACTGCTCCACCTCGCGCCGGCTGGGCATCGACGGCGCGGCGCCGGCCTTCTGGACCGAGAGGGCGGCGGCGGCGTTGGCGTGCTCGACGGCCTCGCGCAGCTCCAGGCCGGCCGACAGGCCCGCGGCCAGGGCGCCGCAGAAGCAGTCGCCGGCCCCGGTGGTGTCGATCGCCTTGACCTTGCGGCCCTCGACCAGAAAGGCCTCGTCGCGACGGATCGTGGCCACGCCGGCCGAGCCGAGCGTGACGATCACCGTCTGGTCCGGGCGGCTCATCAGCTTGCGGGCCACGCGGCTGACCTCCTCCAGGCGCGACGGCTCGTAGTCCAGCCGGGCGTAGGTGGCCAGTTCGGTCTGGTTGAGGATCAGGATGTCGGTCAGCGGGAACAGCGCCGCGCCCTGGGGCAGGGCGGGGGCCGCGTTGAGGATGCGCAGGGCGCCCTTGGCGACGCCGGCCCGGAACAGGGCCTCGATGGCCGGGGCGGGGGTCTCCAGCTGGCAGAGCAGCACGCGCTGGCCCTCCAACGGCGTGGCGGCCACGTGCTGGGGCGTCAGGGTGGCGTTGGCGCCGCTGGTGACGACGATCATGTTCTCGCCGCTGGACGACACCCAGACGTGGGCCTGGCCCGTCGGGATCGAGGGCAGCTCGGTGACGTCGGAGACCTGCACGCCGTAGCCGGCCAGCTTGGCCTTCAGGCTGGGGCCGCTGTCTTCCTTGCCGACCGCGCCCATCAGCCGCGTGGCCGCGCCCATGCGGGCGGCGGCGACGGCCTGGTTGGCCCCCTTGCCGCCCGGAAACAGCTCCAGCGAGATGCCGGCCACCGTCTCGCCCGGCCGCGGCAGGTCGTCGACCCGCGCCACGGCGTCCAGATTGATCGACCCCAGTACGAAAACGCCCATTGTTCTTCTCTAACCGTTCCGGCGCTTGGGCCGCGAACCTGAAACTAACCGCCCCCAGAACCTCGCTGGAAGCTCTCGACCAGACTGCCGGCGACGAGTCGCCAGCCGTCCACTAGCACGAAGAAGATCAGCTTGAACGGCAGGCTGACCGTCGCGGGCGGCAACATCATCATGCCCATGCTCATCAGCACGCTGGCGACCACCAGGTCGATGACCAGGAACGGGATGAACAGCAGGAAGCCGATCTCGAAGGCGCGCTTCAGCTCCGAGATCATGAAGGCCGGCGTCACCACCTTCAGCGGCGTCTCGAGGGCGGTCTTGGGCTTCTCGATCTTCGACAGGCGGATGAACAGGGCCAGGTCGTCCTGGTCGACCTGCCGCAGCATGAACACCTTCACCGGCTGGGCGGCGGCGTCGAAGGCCTCGGGCATCTCCATCTGCTTGTCCAGCAGCGGCTTGACCCCCTGATCGTAGGACTGCTCGAAGGTCGGGCCCATGACGATGGCGGTCAGGAACAGCGCCAGGCTGATCAGCACCGGGTTGGGCGGGCTCTGCTGGACGCCGATGGCGGTGCGCAGCAGGCCCAGCACCACGACGATCCGCACGAACGAGGTGGTCATGATCACGATCGACGGCGCCAGGCTGAGCACCGTCAGCAGGCCGACCATCTGGACCACGCGCTCGGACAGGCCGGCGCCGGTGCCGAGATCGACGTTGATCGCCGACTGGGCCATCGCCGCGGCGGGGCCGAGCACGGCGGCCAGCCCGGCTAACACGGAGATGATCGCGGCCTGGCGAAGGTCCTTCGGGTCGGCGCCGGTGATCAGCTTGAGCAGGCGGCGCATCAGACCACGATCTCCCCGGAGGATTTGCCAGAAGACCTGGAGGCCGGCCTGGAAGCGGGCTTGGGCGGAGCGGGGGCCTTCTTCGACGTCCCGGGCGCCCAGTCCAGCAGTTGGCCCTCGCCCAGCATCAGCAGGCGCTCCTCGCCGTCCAGGGTGAACAGCACCAGGCGGCGGGTGGGGTCCAGGACCAGGGTCTCGACCACCTGCATGCGGCGGTCCTTGCGCAGGGCGGTGATGCGCGACATGGCGTCGGGCCCGAACTTGCGCAGCGCCACGCCGGCCAGTCCGATCAGGCCCAGGGTGACGGCCAGGGCGGCGACGGCGCGGATCAGTTCGAAGATGTCCATGACGCCTGGTCGGAAAAGGAGGGGCTGAACGAGTAGAGATGAGTCGCGAAGGAGAATAGCGCAGGGCGCGACGCGGAGCCGCACCCCTGATGTGCAGCATGCTCCTTAATGCGTGATTAACCCTGTTTCTTCACCATGAGCGGCATGGGTCCCGATGACATTCCCCTGTTCGCGATGCTCAAGAACCGCATGGGCTATCTGTCCGAGCGGCAGAAGCTCATCGCGCAGAACGTCGCCAACGGCGACACGCCGGACTACCAGCCCCGCGACATGAAGGCCTACAGCTTCAAGGCGTCGCTGGACCAGCAGGTGGCGGGCCAGCCCTATCGCGGCGGGCCGGTGTCCTCGACCGCCTCGACGGGCGTCCAGATGATGGCCACCAGCACCGCCCACATGGCGCCGTCCAAGCCGGCCGGCCTGTGGCGGTCGCCGGAAGGTCCGGACAGCGAGACCACCCTCGACGGCAATTCGGTGACGCTCGAGGACCAGATGCTCAAGATGACCGATGCGCGCATGAACTACGACGCGGCCGTCGGCTTCTACCAGAAGTCCATGCAGATGCTGAAGACGTCCACGCGTCGGCCCGGCGGCTAAGGATAGCTAGATGACCGAGATCCGCTCCCAGTCGATGGCGACCATGGCGATCGCCGCCAGCGCCCTGAAGGCCCAGCAGGGCCGCATGCGGGTGATCGCCGAGAACATCGCCAACGCCAACTCGACGGCGCGCACGCCCGGCGGCGACCCGTATCGCCGGCAGGTGCCGGTGTTCAAGCCGGCCAGGATCGCCGGCGGCGAAGGCGTGGTGATGGCCAAGGTCGATCCCGACCAGAAGGACTTCCGCACCGAATACGATCCCGGCAACCCGGCCGCCGACGCCAAGGGCTACGTCAAGCTGCCCAACGTCGACACCCTGGTCGAGGCGCTGGACATGAAGGAGGCGCAGCGCGCCTACGAAGCCAACATGAACGTCATCGAGACGTCGCGCGCCATGGAAGCGCGCACGCTCGACATCCTGCGCAAGTAAGGGGCTAAGCGATGATCACCGCGCTCGCGGCCGCCAAGGCCTACGCCGCCCAGGGTTCGATGGCCATGCCGTCGCTGGGCGGGGCCGACGCCCCGAAGAAGGCCATGGACTTCGGCGCCCTGCTGAAGTCGGCCATGACCGACACCCTGCACCAGACCCGCGCGGCCGAAACCAAGATGGCCCAGCAGGCGGCCGGCAAGGCCGAACTGATCGACGTCGTCACCGCCATCTCGTCGGCCGAGGCCAGCCTCGACACCGTGATGGCCGTGCGCGACCAGGTGATCTCGGCGTACCAGGAAATCATGCGGATGCCGATCTAGGGGGCTGGGCGGGCCAAGGCCTCCAACTCGCGTCGTGATCGTCGGGTTGTGCCGTCACGGGCCGATGAATGTCGGCTGTTCGCCTGGGCGACGACTTCGGCTTTCGACCCTCAGCGGACGTTAGAACACGATAGGAGCGTGCTCCCCGCCGGGGCGGAAGATTTGTCCGCTCTCATAAGGGGTAGCTTCGCTCCAGAGCTTTAGGATCGCACCGTTGTCGAAGGCGATCGTCAGACGAGTGGCGTCGCGTTGAACCATCGCGATGCGTTTCTGGATGAGCTCCCGGAGGAAAATCGGGCCAGTGTCCCGTTCGTCGCCGGTCTGATGCAGATGTGACCGACCTTGGATATCCAAATGTTCAAAGGGACCTTCGACGGTGATCTGCCCACCCTCGGAAAACCGCACCTGCGTGGACCAGGGGTCCAGGCATATTTGGGACACCTCAAAACCGACTAGGAACTGAAGTTCTGATGTTGGCGGAAAGGGATGCATGGCAGCAAATTCGCCTTCATCGCCCGCCGACGCAACGTCTCCTAACGACCCTTAGCGGACCTACCGCGTAAGCCGCTTGGCCGCTGACGCCGCATCCATCGCGCACTGCTGAAGTTCGACTTCGTCCCGAGCGCATTTGGCCGCGTAGATTTCTTTACCCTCGCGGCTGAAGGTCACCACTGTGAGCCATTTCCCACCAGGAGCAGGTGTGATTTGGGCCACAGTCGCCTTTAGCGGTTGCCCGGTAATCTCCCGCGTCGCTGTGCGAAAGTTCTCGGCGAAGCGCTGAGTTAACCCGTCATCGCCAGCCGTCCAGACTTCGATGGCGGAAGTCGCAATGCTCGTTGCAGCGAGAAGCTCAAGGATCATCGCACAACGTTAGCCGAGGCGGGTCTGCTGTCCACCCTTAGCTGGACTTCACCTAGTCCGCTTTCCGGCATGACGCGCAATGTCCGGTTACGGGCTGGGTCCTAGATTCCGGGCCCGACCCATTGCGGACCATCAAATCAAACTGCACCTTCAAGGCATGAGCGAACAGGCACCGGACTTGGAAGATGAATGGCAGGGCCAATCCACGGAGGCTGTTTGTCAGTTTGCGTCGGTCCTGAAGGACCTGCACCGGACGAACCCATGGCCTGACGTTTCGCTGCTGCCCCGCGCCATCAATCACCTGATGACGGAACTATGGGACCTGGGCTTCACCCAGGCCGAAATTCGAGAGGCGTTTGAGGATGCGGTGGCCGACATGCCGCGCTATGCGGCCGGCGAGAACCCGTAAGGTGACCCCCGTGACGTCCGTATGGCTCTTCGCAGCCTTAGCCTTCGTGACACTTGCATGCGCGGGCGCCGATGCCTCCCCCAGGCAGTATCTGAGGCCATCCGAAGTCTTGGCGCAGACCGCCGCCCTTGACGGACAGAAGATCACCGTGGGCGGAGTGATCGATCTCGGCACTAACTCGCGGTGCATCTACGATAGCCTTCCGGCTTATCGCGAGCGAAAGGGAGATGGCGCAGCCTTGCTGACCCTGTCGGAAGGGGATCGATTGCTTCAACGCAAAGCCGAGCTGAACCATCGCTTTGTTATCGTCACTGGTACGTTCAAGCGCGTGTTCAAGGAACCGGAGGCGTTGGATCTCTACCAATGCAATGGGGCCGGCATTGAACAGGACACAATTCGCCGGTCATCTAACGGCAGATAGCCACCCTAAGCTAACGTTCGGAACGTCCGCTTTGCGAAACCCGCATCCGCCCAGGATGGGGCCACGCCTTAAAGCCTTGGTGGATGGGAGCTCTGGGGACTGACCGAGTCAAGGACGGCGCGTCGCGCCGCCGCGACGCGGCCGCCGGAGGCGGTCCTTGACTCGGTCAGTCCCCAGAGCASGCTGGCAGCCAAGGYTTCAAGGCGYGGCCTCGCCGYTGGCGGAKGACGTCAGGGGCGGTTTCGGAAGGGGCGCCCTTCTGAACCCTCTCCCAGAGGGAGAGGGTTTCGAGCGCTTATGCTCGGCGTTCAGCGGATGAAGCCCAGCGATTTCAACGCCCTGAACTTTCTCGACCGAGTTTATCCCCATCCTCCGAACCGCCCGTATCCTGATCTCACCTCGACGCGGGGAAAGGGCGCATGGCCAGCGACCGATGCGGCGGCGGGGGGCGATCGAGCGGGATTGGGCTGGAGGGGGTTACTTCAGCGTGTCCGGGGAGCCTGGCGTTGCAGGCCCCGCCCGCCGTCGGCGTCGAACGGGGACAAAGCGCGTGTATT
>NZ_JBFUAW010000017.1:0-72070 GCF_056406095.1 Caulobacter sp. P1_D6
CCTCCCCTCCCCCACAGGGGGAGGGCCTGGGCCCCGCACCCTTCCCGAAATCTCCGACCCCGCGTCCCGGTCCAGCCGCAGGTAGACCGGCAAGGCCAGCAGCGTCACCACGCCGATCGCCACGAACGGCCAGGTGAAGCGGTCGGGCGTCAGGTGGGCGCCGTGGCCGCGCGCCAGGTGCAGCATCAGGCCGCCGAAGCTGACCCCCAGGGCCAGGCCCACCTGCTGGGCGACAGCCGATAGGGTGGAGGCGGCCGCGACCTTGGCCTGCGGCACGTCGGCATAGGCGATGGTGTTGGCGGCGATGAACTGGTTGGAGCGGCAGAAGCCGCCGAGGAACAGCGCGCCCGTCATCACCGCCATCGGCGTGGCCAGGGTGAAGAAGCCGGGCGCGGCCGTGAACGCCGCCGTCAGGGTCACGAACACCGCCAGCGAGGTGCGGAAGCCGAAGCGCTTGAGGCCGGCGGCGGCGAACGGGCGGGCGATCAGCACGCCCACGCCGGTGCCCAGGGTCACGGCGCTGGCCTTCAGCGGGCTCCAGCCCAGGGCCACCTGCAGCAACAGCGGCATCAGGAACGGGCTGGCCCCGATGCCCAGCCGCACCAGCGTCCCGCCCAGCAGGCTGGCGCGGAAGGTGCGGTATTTCAGTAGACCCAGGTCGAGGATCGGCCTGGGCGTGGCCTTGGCCTTGCGCAGGTAGAGCCAGCCGGATCCCAGGGCCAGGACCAGCATGCCCAGTTGCGCCCAGGGGGGAAGCAGCGACAGCCCCGCCGTCTCGGCCACCACCACCAGGCCGCTGATCGCCAGGGCCGACAGCAGGAAGCCGGCGGTGTCGAACCGGCCCATCTCCTTGTTCGGCGGGCTCCTGGGCACGAAGCGCATCACCGCCGTCATGCCCAGCAGGCCGATCGGCAGGTTCAGGTAGAAGATCCACGGCCAGTCCGCGACGCTGAGCACCAGGCCGGCGAGGGGAGGGCCGATCAGCGGGCCGATCAGGGCGGGCATGGTGAACCAGCCCATGGCCCGGATCAGTTTGTCCTTGGGCGTCGAGCCGACGACGATCAGCCGGGCCACCGGCGTCATCATCGCCCCGCCGATCCCCTGGAGGATGCGCGAGGCGACCAGGGCCTCCAGGTTCCGCGACAGGCCGCACAGGGCCGAGCCGGCCAGGAACACGACCATGGCCGTCATGAACACCCGCCGCGCGCCAAAGCGTTCGGCCGCCCAGCCGCTGGCCGGCGTGAACACCGCCAGGGCCAGGATGTAGGAGGTCAGGGCCAGCTTCAGATGGATGGGGTCGACGCTGAACGCCCGGGCCAGGGTGGGCAGGGCGGTCGACAGGGCGGTGGAGTCGATGAACTCCATCAGCAGGGCGCTGGCCACCGCCAGCGAGATCAGCCGGGTTCCGAGAACCGACTTGTCTGGCGGAGGGGCGGGCTGATCAATCGACACGACGGGCGGCTTACGCCCGCCGGCTGACGATCTCAAGTCGGATGGACCGGCCAATCCGGCGTCTTGTGCGTTATCCTCCTCGCAGCCGCCTGGAGCCCGCGATGACGCAGGAAACCCATCTGTCCGAACTGGAGGAGGAGATGGCCCAGGCCGTCGCTTCCGAGGACTTCGAAACGGCCTCGATCCTGCGCGGCCAGATCGATCAGATCCGCCGCGACCTGCGGGTCATGGAGCAGCCCGGCGGAGGAGCGCCCCAGGCGGCCTATCTCAAGCAGCGCGAGTCCCAGAAGGCCGGCCCGCCCTAGGGTCGGCGGCAGCCTACTCGCCCGAGAGGGCGTCGCGCAGCTCGCGGTCCAACTGCTCCAGCGTGAACGGCTTGGTCAGCAGGCGGGTGCCGGCGTCCAGCGTGCCGTTGTGGACGATGGCGTTGCGGGTGTAGCCGGTCATGTAGATGACCTTCAGGTCCGGCCGCACCAGCAGGGCGGCGTCGACCAGCTGGCGGCCGTTGGAGCCCGGCATGACCACGTCGGTGAGCAGGATGGTGATCTCCGGACGCTGGCCCAGGCGCTCCAGCGCCACCGCCGCGCCGTCGGCCTCGATCACCTTGTAGCCCAGCTCGCGGGCCGCGCTGACGGTGAAGCTGCGCACGCCCGGATCGTCCTCGGCGATCAGCACGGTGAAGGCTTCGCCGCTGGCCACGATCGGACGCGGCGCGACCGGCTCCTCGATGGCCAGCCCCTGGGTGTCGCGCGGCAGGTAGAGCTTGACCGTCGTGCCCACGCCCAGCTCGCTGTAGAGCTTGATGTGGCCGCGCGACTGCTTGAGGAAGCCGTGCACCTGCGACAGGCCCAGGCCCGTGCCTTCACCCAGCCGCTTGGTGGTGAAGAACGGATCGAAGGCGCGTTCCATCACCTCGGGCGTCATGCCGCCGCCGGTGTCGGTGATCGCCACCAGCACGAACTGGCCGGCCACGACCTCGTCGTGGGCGTCGGCATAGGCCTTGTCGAGGAAGGCGTTGGACGTCTCGATCGTCAGGCGGCCGCTGGCCCCGCTGGCCTGGCCCATGGCGTCGCGGGCGTTGACCGCCAGGTTGAGGATCGCGCTTTCCAGCTGGGGCGTGTCTACGAAGGCCCGCCACAGGCCGCCGGCCAGCACGGTCTCGACCGCGATGTTCTCGCCCAACGCCCGGCGCAGCAGCTCGGACATGTCGGCCACGCACTTGTTGACGTCGGTGGGCTTGGGATCCAGCGGCTGCTGGCGCGAGAAGGCCAGCAGGCCCTTGGTCAGGGCGGCGGCGCGATTGGCGCCCGACAGGGCGTTCTCGGCCAGGCTGAGCAGCTTCTCCTGGCCCGACAGCCGGCGGATCAGCATGTCCAGATTGCCGACGATGATCGCCAGCATGTTGTTGAAGTCGTGGGCGACGCCGCCGGTCAGCTGGCCCAGGGCTTCCATCTTCTGGGCCTGGCGGAGCTGGGCCTCGGCGCGTTCGCGCTGGGCGATCGCGTTCTCGAGGGCGCGGTTGTGGCTCAGCAGTTCGCGGGCATGGTCACGCGATTCACGGACGATGGCGAAGGCCAACACGGCGGCGGCGAACAGGGCCAGGACGATCACCCCGATCAGCACCGAACGCTGCGTGGCGACGACAGCCTGCCGCTCGGCGAGCAAGTTCGCCTCGGCGGTCTCGAATGTCCGGCTGAGCGCGCGGACGCGATCCATCTGGGCCTTGCCCACATTGGTCTTCAGGCGGGCGATGGCGGCGTCGGCGCGGCCCCCGCGCGCCATGGCCACCGTCAGGTCCAGCTCGGCCATCTTCGCGTCGATCGCCTGGGTGAGGTCCGCCACGCGCCGCCGTTGCGCCGCGTTGTCGGCCACCAGGCCCCGCAGTTGGTCCTTCAGGACCGGCAGGCGATCGTGGGCCTCGCTGTAGGGCTGCAGATAGGCCGGGTCGGCCGTCAGCAGGTAGCCGCGCTGGGCGGTCTCGGCGTCCTGCAGCGCGCTGAACGTCACCGCCTGGACCCGCCGCACCTCCAGCGAGTGCGCCGCCCAGCGTTCGGCCCCCGCGCTGGCGAACGCCACGACGATGGCCGCCACGGCGGCGCAGACGAGCAGGAGAAGGCCCACGACGAGGCTCGCACGAACACCCCGTGCGCCCGAGGCGACGTCGGTCGACTGAATACGCGCCAAACTCGATTACTCCCCCGATGGGTCCCGTCCCGTCGAACGAAGGCTTGATACGTGGAATCGAGGAGGTAGCCAAACGCCGCGAGGCGCTTGCGCGCTGAAACGACGATCCAGGGGCGCCTCGCTGGCGCCGCTTTCAGAATTCCTCCGTCCGCGTTCCATCTTGACGCTTGCGCCAATTTCGAACGGCCGTAAGACTTCCCCACAGGTAAAGGGGATACCGTAGTGAGTCCGAAGAGCGACGGCGCGACCGTCACCACCGCGCCAGACATCGACGCCGACAGCGCCGACAACGAAGCCGTCACCAAGAATCTGGTGTTCGTCGCCGCCGAGCGCCTGTTCGCGCTGCACGGCTTCCAGAACGTCTCGGTGCGCGACATCACCGCCGCGGCGGGCGTCAACCTGGCCTCGGTGAACTATCACTTCGGCTCCAAGGACGCGCTGCTGTACGAGATCTTCCGTCGGCGCACGGTCGAGCTGAACCGCGAGCGGGCCAAGAAGCTGCACGAGGCCACCGACCGCTTCGAAGGCGCTCCGCCCGTGCGCGAGATCCTGGCCGCCCTGCTGACCCCGCCGCTGAAATGGCTGGCCCCCGACCACGAGCGCCGCATCTCGCTGCAGTTCCTGATCCGGGCCCGCAGCGAGGGCACCGACGAGATCCGCAAGGTCCTGCAGACCGACGTCACCCATCTGCGCCGCTTCTCCGACGCCTTGCTCAAGGCGCGGCCGGACCTGCCGTCCGAGGAGATCTACTGGCGGCTGCACTTCACCCTGGGCATGCTGCACAACAACCGCTTCGCCGAGTTCGACCGCCTGAACGTGCTGTCGGAAGGCACGACCAGCGAGGCCGATGTCGAGGCGCTGCTGGGCCGCATGCTGGCCTTCGCCGAGGCGGGGTTCTCGGCCTAGGTCTTCGGACCGGGCCGCTCACCGACATCAAGGAAACGGCCAGGCCGGGACCGCCGGGGCGCATGCGCCCCGCGCCGGTTTCGGGTCGGCGCGGCCCTGCGCGAATTGCGGACTCGGCAAGCGCGAGCACGTCCGAGTCTGACGCATCAATAGAACAAAATAAGAACAAGCGATCTTGAGGAGCGGGCGATCCCCGCCCTCGGGATCGTGAAAACACGCCGGCGCAATTTTCCGCGTCGGCGATCCACGAACCCAATTTGAACCTCCAAGGATTTTCCAAAATGAATAGATCATCCCCTCTGCGCGGCCTGGCGCCGAAAAGCGCCAAGGCCGTCGCCGCGGCGCTGTGCCTGGCGACCTTGTCGGCGCCGGCCGCGACATTCGCCGCCAACACCCCGGGCGCCGCCGTCGGCGCGATCCGCTGGGACGCCTGGGTGGGCGACCTGCCCACGGGGGCCGGCGGCCACGTCGGCCTGGAGGTCGAGCGCAATCTCGGCCTCAACCAGTTCCATGACCGCGTGCCGTTCTATGGCGTGGAGACCGGCGCGGACTCCGTCCAGGTTCGCCAACTGACCCAGGCCCAGATGGACGCCGACATCGCCTACGCCAAGCGTGCGGGCGTCAACTACTGGGCGTTCTGCTACTTCCCGGACAACGACGGCATGTCGACGGCCCGGAACCTCTACCAGTCGAGCACCCAGCGCGACGGCCTCAACTACGCGTACGTCGTCAGCATGAGTTCGGCGCCGGCCGCGACCCTGGCTTCTGAGTTCGTGCGGAGCAACTTCCAGAAGGTGCTCAACGGTCGTCCGCTGCTCTATGTGATGATCAACGCCGGCGACACCACGGCCGACATGGCGAGCTTCGTGGCCGGCGTGCGGTCGGCGGCGGCGACCGCGGGGTCGGCCAACCCCTACATCGTCCTGCTGTCGCCCAACGCCGCCACGGCGTCGAGCTACGCCACGGCCGCCGGGGCGGACGCCATCAGCACCTATGCCGACGGTTCGACCAACGGCGTGGCCTATTCGACGCTGATCTCGCAGAACGCCAACACCTGGAACACCTTCAGGAACACCGGCAGGAAGGTGGTGCCCTCGGTGACGACGGGCTGGGACAACCGGCCCCGGTCGCTCTATCCGCAGAGCTGGAACAACAACCAGCCGGTGGCCTCGAACGCCTGGGTTCAGAAGGCCACCCCGGCCGAGATCGGGACCAACCTGCAGAACGCCCTGAACTGGGTGCAGAACAATCAGCTCACCGCCGACGCCAACACGGTGCTGATGTACGCCTGGAACGAGTTCGACGAGGGCGGGTGGATGACGCCCACCCTGCAGACCGGGACCGACCGCGTCGACGCCGTTTCGGAGGTGCTGCGGTATTCCAGCTCGTCCAACTGGCCCGGCCAGACGGCGCACGGGGCGTTCGACGGCGATCCCAACACCAACTGGCAGGCGGCGCCCGGCACGCTCTACGGCGGGCAGTGGGTGGAGATCGACTTCGGCAAGGACTCCACCTTCAGCCAGGCGACGATCAGCGAGTACGGAAACCGGACGACGGGCTACCGGATCGAGTACCTGAACGGCTCGACCTGGAAGACGGCCTACACCGGAACCGGCATCGGCGCGTCCAGCACGGTCAGCTTCCCGGCGGTGACCGGCCGCAGGGCCCGGCTCTTCTTCACCTCGGGGATCGACACGGCGATCATCTACGAGATGACGCTGAACGCCACGCCGGCCGTTTCGCCGAACCTGGCGCTGAACGGCTCCTACGCCAGCTCGTCCAATTGGGACCTCACCCAGACGGCCGACAAGGCCTTCGACGGCGATCCCAACACCAACTGGCAGGCTCGGGGCCCCGGGTATGCTGCTTCGCTGCAGGCCGATTTCGGGACCCGAAAGGCGTTCAACACCGTCACCATGTCGGAATTCGGCGATCGCACCAGCGGCTACCGGATCGACTACTGGACGGGGAGCGCGTGGACTCCGGCCTATTACGGCACGACCATCGGGGCCAGCAGCACAGTGACCTTCCCCACGGTGGTCAGCAGCAGGGTGCGGCTGAACTTCACCTCCGGGGCGTTCACGCCGATCATCTACGAGATGAGCGTCAGCCTGAACTAGGAACGGACGGGGRCACGCGCCTGGCGCGTGTCCCCAACCTCGTCCTAGCCCGCCAGCTTCCAGGCCAGCCTCAGGTCCTCGACCAATTCGGCGAAGGCCCGGTCCTTGGTCTCGGGGTCGGGGACGCGCAGCAGGAAGGACGGGTGCCAGCTGACCAGGCCCTGTTCGCCGCCGTCCAGCGCTTGGCGCTGGCCACGCGTCCTGCCGATCGGCAGGGCCTTGCCGAACACCGCCTGCACCGCCGTCGCGCCCAGGGCCAGGATCACCTTGGGCCGGACCAGCCGGCGCTCGGCGTCCAGCCACCAGCGGCAGGCCTGGACCTCGCCGCGGTCCGGCGTCTTGTGCAGCCGGCGCTTGCCGCGCGGCTCGTGCTTGAAGTGCTTGACGGCATTTGTGACGAAGGCGCGGTCGCGGGGGACGCCGGCCTCGGCCATGGCGCGATCCAGGAGCTGGCCGGCGGGGCCGACGAACGGAACGCCCTGCAGGTCCTCCTGATCGCCGGGTTGTTCGCCCACGATCATCAGCGCCGCCTTGGCGGGTCCCAAGCCCGGCACGCCCTGGGTGGCGTCGCGCCACAGGTCGCAGCGGCGGCAGACCTGCACGCCGGCGGCCACCTCTTCCAGATTGACCAGATTGCTCTCGCCGAACGAGCCGTCGCGGGCGTGCTTCAGCGCGGCCTTGAGCACGCGTTCGGACGGCTTGACGGGGTGGGCGGCGACCATGGCTTCGGTCCGGTTTCGAGCGTTCTCGATCAGATCCGGAATGAGCGCCGCCTCCGGTAGGTTCCGCCAATAGCGCTTGGGCATCTCCTGTTTCATCATCGCCGGGTTCAGCCGCGCCGGGTTGAAGATCGAGGCGTAGTAGGTGCGCCACATCTCTTCCTGGGCGTCCTGCGACGGCGCGTCGGCGGGATCGGCGCCGGGCGACATCGTCAGCGTGCTTCCGTCCCAGTGCACGCAAGCGTCCGGTGTCAGGATCGACCAGTTCATGTTGGCGAACCGCCGGGCGAAGAACGGCGCGGCGGCCTCGGTGACCCGGTGCGCCGGCTCGAACCAGGCGACATATTGCTCCCTTGGGGTTTCCGGCGCGACGTCCTCGACCAGCCGGAAGCGGACGAAGGCGTGCATCTTGTGGATCGCCCGGCCGACGCCCTTGGCCATGTCGCGCGCCTTGGCGACATCGACGTCGGCGGGGTTGTCCAGCAGGCGCGGCTGGCGCTCGAGGCGGTGCAGAATGCGGTAGAGCAGGGCCAGCCGTTCGGGCGAGCGGTGCAGGATGACGGTCCGGGCCAGGTCGACGAAGGCGGCGGGGACGGTGAAGGGAGCTCTGCCGGGAGTTTCGCGATTTTCCTTGTCATCCCGGACGAGCGCGGAGCGCGAAGATCCGGGACCGCCGGAAGCGCCGCGCTCTGGGCCGCTCCCGGATCTTCGCTGCGCTTCGTCCGGGATGACAGACGTTGTTTGCAGCGGTTCCGAAAACAGATCCCGCTCCACCGTCCACACCACCGCCTCCGGCGCCACGCCTTCCGCCCTCAGTGTCCGGGCCGCCGTCCGCCAGCCGTCGAAGTCGATCTCGGACTCCAGCCGCGCCACCCGCATCAGAACAAGCTCAGCTGTTCGGGCGCTATCAGGGACGCCCGCAGGCTCTCGCCGTCGGTCGCCGCGCCGGGCGTCCAGTCGGCGGTGACGATGAACGGCTTGGCGCGCTTGACCGAGCCGCACACGCGCTTGACGTCGTCCAGGGTCAGCCGCGTCTGGGCGCGGGCCAGCAGGATGCGGTCGACGCCGCGCGTTCCGAGGCCCGGCGTGCGCAGCAGGGTCTCGCGGTCAGCGGAGTTGACGTCGACGGGGAAGTCGCCGCGATGGCGCAGGGCCCAGGCGGTCTTGGGATCGACCTCCAGGTCCAGGTTCTCGCCCGGCGCGACGATCTCGCCCTGGCCGAAGCCGTAGAACCGCATCAGCCAGTCGGCCTGGTACAGCCGATGCTCGCGCACCAGGGGCGGGCGGGCCTGGGGCAGGCGGGCGCTGCCGTCGGGGATCGGGCTGAAGGCCGAATAATAGACGCGCTTGAGCTGATAGGCGCCGTACAGCGTCGCGCTGCGGGACAGGATGTCGCCGTCCCTGGCCGCGTCGGCCCCGACGATCAGCTGGGTCGACTGGCCGGTGGCGAAGGCGCGGCGGCCGGCCTTGCGCGCCGGCTCGGCCCGATCCTCGATGTGCAGCCGCATCCGGCCCATCGCCTTCTTGATGCCCGCCGCGTCCTTCTCCGGCGCCAGCACCGCCAGGCTCTCGTCGCCCGGCAGCTCGACATTGATCGACACCCGGTCGGCATAGAGCCCGGCCTCGGCCGCCAGCTCGGGCGAGGCCTCGGGGATCAGCTTCAGATGGATGTAGCCGCGGAAGTCGTGGTCCAGGCGCAGGCTCCTGGCCACCCGGACCATCTCCTCCATCGTGTAGTCGCCGGTGCGGATCACCCCGGACGACAGGAACAAGCCCTCGATGTAGTTGCGCTTGTAGAAGTTCAGGGTGAGGTCGACGACCTCCTTCACGCTGAAGCGGGCCCGCGTGACGTTGGACGACACCCGGTTCACGCAATAGGCGCAGTCGTAGATGCAGAAGTTGGTCAGCAGGATCTTGAGCAGGCTGATGCACCGCCCGTCCGGCGCATAGGCGTGGCAGATGCCCATGCCCTCGGTGGAGCCGACTCCCTTGCCGCCCATGGAGTTGCGTTTCTCGGCTCCGGACGAGGCGCAGGAAGCGTCGTATTTGGCGGCGTCGGAGAGGATGGCGAGCTTGCGTTTCAGATCGAGGACGGCCATTCGCCCAACCTATTGTTCCTATTTTGTTCCGTCCAGGCCAATCACTCGCCTGTGACGGAACGAAGCAGGTTCGGCGGGGTTATGCAGAGCCTATGGCGCGGCTCGGCATCCTTCATGAAACGCGGTACAGCTACGCCCGGCCGGTCGGCTTCGGGGCGCATCGGCTGCTGATCCGGCCGCGCGACAGCCATGCCATCCGCATCGTCGAGGCTTCGCTGCAGACCTCCTTGCCGGGCGAGACCCGCTGGACCTACGACGCCGTCGGCAACTGCGTCTGCTGGTTCACGCCGAGGGGCGAGGCCGACAGTTTCACCATCACCAGCCGTCTGGTCATCGACCGCTTTCCCGCGCCCCTGACCAGCCTGCAGATCGACGACCCGCACACCATCTCGCCGATCGTCTACTCGCGCGAGGACCGGGCGGTGCTGAACCCGTTCATCACCCCGGCCACCGACGACGACGACCGCGTGCTGCTGCGGTGGCTGCGCCAGCAGATGGAGCGCCCCGACGAGCCGGCCATCGACTTCCTGCTGCGGATGAACGCCACCATCCACGACACCTTCGCCTACAAGGCCCGGCCCGAGGCCGGCACCCAGACGCCGGCCCAGACGATTTCGTCGGGCGAGGGCACCTGCCGCGACTTCGCCTGGCTGATGGTCGAGGCCTTGCGGCGTCTGGGCTACGCGGCGGTGTTCGCCACCGGCTACATCTACAGCGGCCCAGCCTCGGCCCTGCGCGGCGCGGGCGCCACCCACGCCTGGTGCGAGGTGTTCCTGCCGGGCCTGGGCTGGACCGAGTTCGACCCGACCAACGGCCTGGCGGAGTCGCCGGACCTGATCCTGGTCGCCCACACCCGCACGCCCAACGAAGCCAAGCCGATCTCGGGCACGATCCTGGACGACCCGGGCGAGGCGCATCTCAGCGTCAAGGTCGAGGTGAGCCTGCTCGACACCCTCGAGGCGGCGGCGTGATAAAACTGACAAGAAAAATCGGGAGGATGAAGCCATGATGAAGCCGTTCCAACAGCAAGCGCCACTCGGCGGCGGCCACCTGCCGCATCCCGAGCCCAAGCCGCAGCACGGCCAGAAGCCGGACGTGGAGTGCCTGAAGGTCCCGGAAAAGCGTTCGTTCGAGCCGCGTCCGGGACACTAGGGCTATCCCTTTATGCGGCGGCCGCCCTTCGAGTGGCCCTTGGTCATCGGGCTGGGCTTGGGCGGCGGAACCCAGTCCTTGGGCGGCGTATAGCTCGACTGGTTGGTCCCCAGGCCCATCTTCCCGGGCTCCTGGCGCTTGAGATACGACCCGCCGGGGCGGTCGACGCCTCCCAATAGAGCGATCCGGTCGCGCAGGGCGGCCGCGGTCTCGAAATCCTCCGCCGCCACGGCCTTCGCCATCGCCGCTTCGAGTTCGGAGAGATCGGGAGTGTCGGACACGGCGAAATCCTGGTTGTCAGCGCCAGGATAACGCGCCAGCCGTCGGAAGGGCGAGCCCGCCTGCCGGCTAGCCGCGCACCAGTTCCCGCATGGCCTTGTCCAGGCCGTCGATCGTCAGCGGGAACATCCGGTCGTTCATCAGCTGCTTCATGACGCCGATCGACTGGGTGTAGTCCCAGTGCCGCTCGGGCGTGGGGTTCAGCCAGACGGCGCTCTGGTAGATGTCGGTGACCCGGCTCATCCAGATGGCCCCGGCCTCCTCGTTCCAGTGCTCGACGCTGCCGCCCGGATAGGTGATCTCGTAGGGGCTCATCGTCGCGTCGCCCACGAAGATCACCTTGTAGTCGTGCGGGAACTTGTGGAGCACGTCCCAGGTCGGCAGCTTCTCGACCTGGCGGCGGCGATTGTCCTTCCACACGGCCTCGTACAGGCAGTTGTGGAAGTAGAAGAACTCCAGATGCTTGAACTCGGTCTTGGCGGCGCTGAACAGCTCCTCGCAGAGCTTGATGTGGCCGTCCATCGAGCCGCCGATGTCGAAGAACAGCAGCACCTTGATCGTGTTGCGCCGCTCGGGACGCATCTGGATGTCCAGATAACCCTTCTCGGCGGTGCCGCGAATCGTGCCGTTCAGGTCCAGTTCGTCCAGCGCCCCCTGGCGGGCGAACTTGCGCAGGCGCCGCAGGGCCACCTTGATGTTGCGGGTGCCCAGTTCGACCGAGTCGTCGAGGTTCTTGTACTCGCGCTTGTCCCAGACCTTCACGGCCCGGCCGTGGCGGCTCTTGTCCTGGCCGATGCGGACGCCTTCGGGATTGTAGCCGTTGTTGCCGAACGGGCTGGTGCCGCCCGAGCCGATCCACTTGGACCCGCCCTCGTGGCGCTCCTTCTGTTCCTTCAGGCGCTCCTGCAGGGTCTCCATCAGCTTCTCGAAGCCGCCCATGGCCTCGATCTGCGCCTTCTCCTCGTCGGTCAGGAACTTCTCGGTCAGGGCCTTGAGCCACTCGGCAGGGATGTCGGCGGTCAGGCCGTCCTCGACGGTCTCCAGCCCCTTGAACACGTGGCCGAACACCCGGTCGAACTTGTCGAGGTTCTTCTCGTCCTTCACCAGGCTGGCGCGCGACAGGAAGTAGAAGTCCTCGATCCGCCGGTCGATGACGTCCTTGTCCAGCGCCTCCATCAGCAGGAGGTATTCGCGCAAGGACACGGGAACCTTGGCGGCGCGGAGTTCGGAGAAGAAGCGCAGGAACATGGCCAAGATCTCTGGGGGCAGACTTTCGAACGAGTGTTCGAGCCCAGGATGGCCGTCAGGAGGCGGGCTGTCCAGCCGGCGCGGGCGGCGTCGCGACCGGCGCGGCCTTATGCTGGACCGCCTTGTACAGATACATCAGCCAGCCCATGCCATCGCCCTGGGTCGCCAGGAACCCGGCGTTGGCGGCGTCGCCGCTCATGCGCAGCTTGATCTCCCAGCCGTCGACGACCGCCACCGAGACGCTCTCGTAGGTCCCGCCGTCGATGAAGCGCTCGGTGCGGCTGGGGGGCACCTTGCCGGTCGCGGTGATCATGGCGACCAGGTTCGAACCCTTGCCGCGATAGGGCTTGGCTTTCGGATGCTTGGCCTTCAGGGCCGCGACCGACATGGCCATGGCCTGATCCAGGGTCAGGTCCGACTTGGTGGCGTAGACCGTGCGGCTGTCGGCGAAGGTGGCGCTGCTGCAGCCGACGTCCGTGCCGTCCGGCTTGAACAGCACCACCTCGCTGTCGGCGCGGCCGGGATTGAAGATGCAATAGAGACCAGAAGCCTTGTGCTGCAGGATGACCCCGCTCTCGCCTTGCCGGTCGCTCAGATTGTCGAAGAACGCCGCCGCGCCGGCCTTGGCCAGCAGGGAGTCGCCCTCGACCTTGGCGGCGGCCTGCTTGGCGGCCAGTTGCTCCGGCGTCGGTTCGGTCTGGGCCAGGGCCGGAGTGGCGGCCAGGGCGCACGCCAGGGCCAGCATCGTCAGCGACTTCATCGAGTTTCCCCCGTTTGCTTCTCCCGGCCCAGCTTTGCAGCCTTCGGTGGAGAAAGCGAGATCGACTCAGCCGCGCCGCAGGATGAACTCCAGGTCCCGCGTCTGCCCCACCGGGAAATGGTACTCGCCGACCTTCTCGAACCCCTTGCTCTCATACAGCTTCTGCGCCCCGAAATTCTGCGACCACACGCCGATCCACAGCCGGCGCGGGCCGTCGCGTTCCAGCCAGTCCAGCGCGGTCTTCAGCAGCAGCGAGCCGCGCCCGCCGCCCTGGAAGTCCTTCAACACGTAGATCCGGTGCAGCTCGCCGTCGCCGGGCTTCACGTCCTCGTGCGGCAGGCCGCAGGGGCCGGCGGTGGCGTAGCCGATGGCCTCGTCGTCCAGCTCCAGCAGCCACGTCGCCTTGTCCGGATCGGCCAGGTCGCGCCGGGTCCGCTCCAGGCCGTAGGCGTAGGCCAGGAAGGTCTCCAGGTCCTCGGTCGGATAGAGGTGGGCGAAAGTCTCGCTGAACGTGCGCGCGCCCAGGCTGGACACGGTGTCGGCGTCATCGATCGTGGCGCGGCGGATAGTCGGGGCGATGTTCAAGGGTTACGATCCTCGCATGGATGTCGCGCTCTATACGCACCTGGATATGCTCGACCATCGGCCCGGCGACAACCACGCCGAGCGGCCCGAACGTCTGCGGGCGGTGATCGACGCGCTGAACGACGACGCCTGCCTGAACCTGGAGAGCATCGAGGCCCCGCTGGTCGACTATGCCGACCTGGCCCGCGTGCATCCCCAGGGCTTCATCGACGAGGTGCTGGCCGCCGCGCCCAGCAGCGGCCGGCGCTCCCTCGATCCCGACACCGTGCTGTCGACCGGCAGCCTGACCGCCGCGCGCCGCGCCGCCGGGGCGGTGGTCGCCGCGACCCGGGCCGTGACGGCTGGGCAGGGGACGCGGGCCTTCTGCGCCGTCCGACCGCCCGGCCACCACGCCGAGCCTGATACGGCCATGGGCTTCTGCGTGTTCTCCAACATCGCCGTGGCGGCGCGGGTCGCGCAGGCCGCCGGGCTCAAGCGCGTGGCCATCGTCGATTTCGACGTTCACCACGGCAACGGCACCCAGGCGACGTTCGAGCACGATCCGACCGTGTTCTTCGCCTCGATCCACCAGTCGCCGCTCTATCCCGGCACCGGCGCCCCGTCCGAGACCGGGGTCGGCAACATCGCCAACGCCATCGTCGCTCCGCATGCGCCGCGCGAGGTCTGGCGCAAGGGCTTCGAGGGGCTGATGGACAAGGTCGACGGATTCGCGCCGCAGCTGATCCTGGTCTCGGCCGGTTTCGACGCCCACGTCCGCGATCCGCTGGCCGCCCAGAGCCTGGAGGCCGAGGATTTCGCCTGGGCGACACGGGCGATCGCCTCGGTCGCGAACCGCCGTTGCGGGGGGCGTATTGTTTCCTCGCTCGAGGGCGGCTACGACCTAGAAGCGCTCGGCCGCTCGGCGGCGGCGCATGTCAAAGCGTTGCAAGAGGGGTGAGAGGTTCGAGAGATCGCGCGCGGCGCGAAACCCGACCTCCAAGTTTTATGGCCGACGAATCCGCCGACCACCTTTCCTCGTCGGGAGCTTCCGCGCCGGCCGCCTTCGTGGCCGTCGGCGCCCAGGCTGGTTCGCGCCCGGGCGTGATCACCCTGGCCCGCCACGGCGAGCCGGCCTTGTCGCGCAAGGTCCGCTTCAACGCGCCGGCCTATGGCGAATGGTGGGCGCGCTACGAGGAGGGCGGCTTGCTGCCCGGCCAGACCCCACCCGAGTCGCTGAAGGCCACAGCCCGGAAGGCCGGGGTGATGATCGCCTCGACGCGCCGCCGTTCGATCGAGACCGCCACGGCCGTCGCCGACGGCAAGGCCTTCGCCACCGATCCCCTGTTCATCGAGGCCCCGCTGCCGCCGCCGCCCTGGCCGCGCTGGATCAGGATGTCGCCCAAGAACTGGGGATTCTTCGCCCGGTTCTGGTGGTGGTTCTTCGATCACCACGCCGGCCAGGAGAGCCGGGCCCAGGCCGAGCTTCGCGCCGACCAGGCCGCGGACCTGCTGATCGACCTGTCCAAGAGCGGCCAGGACGTGCTGCTGGTGGCCCACGGTTTCTTCAACACGATGATCGGGTTGGCGCTGCAGAAGCGCGGCCTGAGGAAGACGCAGGACCAGGGGTTCAAGTACTGGTGCGTGAAGCGCTTCGAGCGGCCCTAGGCGCCTTCGCAAGCGACAGTGACGCCAAGGCCCTGAACCCTGTTCACCAAAAGCCCCGCCAACGGCGTTGCTCGCGCCGCGACCCGCCACTAGGGTGCGCCTGTTCGCCCCGGAGTAGAAATGATCAGTCCGCAAGATCTTGAAGGCATGAGCTTCGAGCAGGCCCTGCAGCGTCTGGAGCAGATCGTCGGCGAGCTGGAGTCCGGCAAGGCCGAGCTCGAGCGCTCGATCGAGATCTACGAGGACGGCGCGGCCCTCAAGGCCCATTGCGAGAAGAAGCTCGAGGCGGCCCGCCTGAAGGTCGAGAAGATCGTGCTGGGCCAAGGGGGCGCGGTCGCCGCCGAAGCGGCCGAGTTCAACTGATGGGTCAGGCGTCGCCGCAGATCGGCTACGACGACTTCGAGCGTGTCGATATCCGTATCGGCACGGTGATCGAGGCCACGCCGTTCCCGGAGGCGCGCAAGCCAGCCTACAAGCTGACCATCGATTTCGGCCCCGAGATCGGCGTCAAGAAGTCCTCGGCCCAGGTGACCAAGCACTACGCCCTGGACGAGTTGATCGGTCGTCGCGTGGCCGCCGTGGTCAATTTTCCGCCGCGCCAGATTGGTCCCGTGAAGTCCGAGGTCCTGTGCCTCGGTTTTCCGGACGCCGACGGCGGGGTGGTGCTGGTCGACGTGGACCGTGATGTTCCCAACGGGGGTAAGCTGTTTTGATCGACCTCGAAAAGCGCATCGTCCAGGCCGCCGACATCGTCACCGTGGCGCTCGATGAGCTGCTGCCGCGCGCCGACGGGCCGGAGAGCCGCCTGACCGAGGCCATGCGCTACGCCGCCCTGGGGCCGGGCAAGCGCCTGCGGCCGTTCTTCGCCCTGGAGACGGGCAAGATGTTCGACCTGCCCGAGCGGCCGGTCCTGCGCGCCGCCTGCGCCCTGGAATGCATCCACGCCTACAGCCTGGTGCACGACGACCTGCCGGCCATGGACGACGACGACATGCGTCGCGGCCGTCCGACCGTCCACGTGCAGTACGATGAAGCCACCGCCATCCTGGCCGGCGACGCCCTGCAGACCGCCGCCTTCGAGATCATGGCCCACCCCGACACCCACGACGACGGCCATGTCCGCGCCGAGCTGGTGCGCAAGCTGGCCATCGCCTCGGGCGCAAAGGGCATGGCCGGCGGCCAGATGATCGACCTGCTGGGCGTCCGCGACGACCTGGGGGCCGTGGCCCGCATGCAGCGCCTGAAGACCGGCGCCCTGATCGCCTTCGCCTTCGAGATCCCGCTGATCATCGCCCGCGCCAAGGATTCGGAGCGCGCGGCCCTGATGGGTTTCGCCCAGGACCTGGGCCTGGCCTACCAGATCGTCGACGACATTCTGGACGCCGAGGGCGACGAAGCGGTGCTGGGCAAGGCCGCCGGCGGCAAGGACGCCGTCAAGGGCAAGGCCAACTACGTCACGCTGCTCGGCCTTGATGCGGCCAAAGAGCGCGTCAATCTATTGGCCGCGCAAACCAAGTCACATCTCGATATTTTCGGCGAACGGGCTGAACATCTGCGCCGTAGCGTGGATTTCGTGCTGGACCGCCGCAACTGACCGCGCTTTCTTCGGACATGCCTGCTTTGACCCCTCTTCTCGACACCATCTCGTCACCGGCCGACACGCGCGGCCTCAGCGTGACCGAACTGAAGCAACTGGCGAACGAGGTGCGGGCCGAGACCATCGACGCCGTCTCCGTGACCGGCGGCCACCTGGGCGCGGGCCTGGGCGTGGTCGAGCTGACCGTCGCCCTGCACCACGTGTTCGAGACGCCCAAGGACATCGTCATCTGGGACGTCGGCCACCAGGCCTATCCGCACAAGATCCTGACCGGTCGTCGCGACCGCATCCGCACCCTGCGCCAGGGCGGCGGCCTGTCGGGCTTCACCAAGCGGGCCGAAAGCGAATACGACCCGTTCGGCGCGGCCCACGCGGCCACCTCGATCTCGGCGGCCCTGGGGTTCTGCGCCGCGCGCGACGCCAAAGGCGAGAACAACAGCGTCATCGCCGTGATCGGCGACGGCTCGATGAGCGCCGGCATGGCCTACGAGGCCATGAACGCCGCGGTCGACACCACCAAGCGCCTGATCGTCATCCTCAACGACAACGACATGTCGATCGCCCCGCCGGTGGGCGGGATGAGCGCCTATCTGGCCAACCTCGTCTCGGGCGGCGCCTATCGCAAGGTGCGCAAGCTGGGCAAGACGGTGGTCGAGAAGCTGCCGACCCCCATCCGCGACGCGGCCCGCAAGGCCGAGGAATACGCCCGCGGCATGGTCACCGGCGGCACCTTCTTCGAGGAGCTGGGCTTCCACTATGTCGGTCCGATCGACGGCCACGACATGGACGCCCTGGTCTCGGTGCTGAAGAACGCCAAGGAATTCGACGAAAAGCCGGTGCTGGTCCACGTCGTCACCCAGAAGGGCAAGGGCTATGGCCCCGCCGAGGGCGCCGACGACAAGCTGCACGCGGTGGTCAAGTTCGACGTGGTCACCGGCCAGCAGCAGAAGCCGGCCGCCGGCCCGCCCAGCTACACCAAGGTCTTCGCCCAGGAGCTGATCAAGCACGCCGCGATCGACGACAAGATCGTGGCCATCACCGCCGCCATGCCTTCGGGCACGGGGCTGGACCTGTTCGGCAAGGCGTTCCCCCAGCGCACCTTCGACGTCGGCATCGCCGAGCAGCACGCGGTGACCTTCGCCGCCGGCCTGGCCGCCGACGGCATGAAGCCGTTCGCGGCGATCTATTCCACCTTCCTGCAGCGCGGCTACGACCAGGTGGTCCACGACGTCGCCATCCAGCGCCTGCCGGTGCGCTTCGCCATGGACCGCGCCGGCCTGGTCGGCGCAGACGGCCCGACCCACGCGGGCACCTTCGATCTCGGCTTCATGGGGGCGCTGCCCGGCATGGTGCTGATGGCCGCCGCCGACGAGGTCGAGCTGGCCCACATGGTCTCGACCGCCGTGGCCATCGACGACCGCCCCAGCGCCTTCCGCTATCCGCGCGGCGAGGGCCTGGGCCTGACCATCCCCGACCTGGCCGCCCCGCTGGAGATCGGCAAGGGCCGCATCGTCCGCGAAGGGACCAGCGTCGCCATCGTCTCGCTGGGCACGCGCCTGGGCGAGTGCCTGAAGGCCGCCGACCTGCTGGCCGCGCGCGGTCTCTCCGCCACCGTCGCCGACGCCCGCTTCGCCAAGCCGCTGGACGTCGACATGCTGCTGCGCCTGGCGCGCGAGCACGAGGCGATCATCACGGTGGAGGAGGGCGCCGTCGGCGGCTTCGGCGCCTTCGTGCTGCAGGCCCTGGCCGAGCACGGCGCGCTGGACCGCGGCCTGAAGATCCGCACCCTGGTGCTGCCCGACGTCTTCCAGGACCAGGACAAGCCCGACGTCATGTACGCCCAGGCCGGCCTCGACGCCGAGGGCATCCTGCGCGGCTGCCTGGCGGCGCTGGGCGTCGACAACATCAGCGCGGCGGGACGGCGGGCCTGATTGACGGCTCGCCTCTAGGATGTGAACATCTCGGCGGCGATTTCAGGTCTGAGGTTGGTTAGTCCGATGAAGCACCCGGCCGACGAGACGCCCACGCCCGCCATGCCCTGGGGCCTTTGGGCCATGACGCTTTTGGCCGGATTCGGCGCCCAGGCGTTGGCCAAGGATTGGTTCGGCGATGACGCGGCAAGGGTTGGATGGGGGCTTGCCGCCGTAATGGTGCTGGTCGTCGCCGTTCGCTACCTGATGCGCCGCTTCGGTTAAGTTGAACACGCCTTGAAGAACGCCTTCACCTGCCGCTGGTCGGCGGGGGCGGCGTCGAGGCTGTGGCGTTCGTCGGCGACCAGCAGGTCCAGGTCGCCGGTGCGGCGGAAGGCCCGCAGGGCCGAGGCGTCCAGCGTGGTGCGGGCCTGAAGGACGCCGTCGCTCATGTCCGACGGCGGGGTCCCGGCCTTCAGGCGGGTGACCACGTGGCCGGAGGCCAGGGCGATCTCGTCGCCCGACAGGCCGGTCGCCGTCAGGGTCACGGCCGAGGCGCGCGGCGCGCAGGCCATCATCAGCACCACGTCGTCGCTGTTCGGCTGGCCATAGGCCAGCTTGGGGCCTTCCTCGGCGCTGTCCATGTAGTTCCAGCCGTAGCCCGGCGCGCTGGACCGGTCGTAGGCGCAGCCGCTCAGCGTCACGCCGCCCAGGGCCAGGACCAGGAGCAGGGCGTTGGGGAGCAGGCGGTTGAACAGGCGGCGGGGCATGGACGGGTTCCTTCGCCAGAGGAACGCGGCGCCGGCCCTAGTGGTTCAGAGCCGCCAGTCCAGGACCCCGTCGGCGCCCGCGCTCAGGGTTCCCGTCCGTCCGATCGCGAAGGCCTCGGGAGCGGTCAGGGCCGCCAGGGTGCCGGCGTCGGCGGTCGGGACCCGCGCCAGGGCCCGGGCGCCGTCGCTGGTCCGGACGATGGCCACGCCGTGGGTGGGCGCGCCGTCGCGGTCGTAGAGCACCGTGTGAGTCTCCAGGACGGCCTTGCCCGCCGCGTCCTCGACGAAGGCCGGTACAGGGCCGCGGCGGGCGTCGGCGGCCGTCTGGACGCTGACCTCCTCCAGCGGCCTGGCGCCGTGCGGGGCAGGGCGGTCGGCCAGGATCAGGCCGTGGTGCTTGGTGACGAACTCGCCCTGGCCGTACAGCAGGCCCGTCCCCGCGCCTCCCCGCAGCCGCCGGGTCATGGCGACGGCGGCGTGGGTCATGTAGTCGTTCATCGGCGCCCCGAAGAAGGTCAGGCCGCCGGTCACGGTGGGCGTTACGTCGGCCGGCAGGCCCAGGGTCCGCCGGGCCATCTTCGGCACGCAGGGAAAGCAGCTGTAGAGCTCCAGGGCGTCGAAACCGCCCGGGACCATGCCGCCGACCGCCTCCAGCACCACGTCCTGCGCGGCCGAGCCGTAGTAGTGGTCGCGTTGCAGGTAGTCGCCCGGCTCGCGCGCCGCCGCCCCGCCCCAGACGAACACCAGGCGCTCGTCGGGGACGCCGGCGGCCCTGGCGGCGGCCAGGCTGGTCACGATCACCGCCGCGCCCTGGTTCACCTGCATGTTGGCGACCATCAGCTTGGTGTAGGGCCAGGCGATCGGGCGGTTGTCGGGGCGCGGGGTGGTGATCTGGTCCGGCGTGAAGGCCGTCTTGATCCAGGCGTTGGGCTGCCCCGCCGCCACCGCCGCATAGGCCGACCACAGGGCGCCGGACTCCGCCAGCGCCTCGGCGGGCGTCTGGCCCCAGTGATGGGCGGCGGCGTTCTCGTAGAACGGATAGACGCTGACCGGCAGGAAGACCCCCAGCTTCAGGGCCAGCGGATGGACCTCGATGCGCGGTCCGCCGCCCGTGGCCGGCGGCTTGGGCGTCCAGGGCAGGTCGACGCCGGCGGCGCGGGCCTTGTTGACGCTCCACTGCGCCTCGGCCCCGACCACGGCGCAGACCTCGGCCTCGCCCCGCGCGATGCGGATGGCCGCCTCGTGCAGGAACCGCACCGGGCTCTCGCCGCCGACCGGGCCGTAGACGGCGCGGGCTGGGGCGATGTCGAGCCGGGCGCAAAGCTCGGCGGCTGGGTCTGCGTAGCGCCAGCTCAGCTGGTTGACGACGTCCAGCGAGGCGGTCCGGACCAGGAACCCGCCGCCGGCGTCCGCGTCGGCCTCGCGCAGGGCCGCCTCCATCAGGGCCAGGGGCTCCAGGGCCCTGGAAAGGTCCGTGGGACGGTCGAGCGCCTCGCCGACGCCGACGATGACGGGGGTGCGGTCAGGGCTCACAGGGCGGGTTCTCCAGCGCTTCGGCGGGCAGCATCAGACGGAACGCCGCGCGAGGCCATGGCGCCCTTAGGTCAGGCCTCGCGCCCAGTCCTGCAGGGGGATCGTTCAGGCGCTCCAGACGCCGGTGGCGGCAGTGCGGGCGACATAGGCCTCGAAGTCGCCGGGCGGACGGCCCAAGGCCTGCTCCACGCCGTGGGCGACCGGAGTGTTGCGGCCGTCCAGCACGGTGGTGAACAGGTAGATCACCAGATCGGCCAGGTCCGGCAGGGCCTGCATCAGGCCTTCGCGATAGGCTTCCAGCGGGATCGTCACCAGGGCGATGTCGCGGCCGGTCGCGGCTGCGATGGCGTCGACCGCCTCGCCGAAGCTCAGGGCGCGGGGACCTGTCACTTCGTAGAGCTTGCGGCTGTGCCCGGCCTGGGTGAAGGCCTCCACCGCGATCTCGGCGATGTCCTCGGCGTCGACGAACGGCTCGTCCGCCAGGCCCTCGGGCAGCACCACCTCGCCGGCCAGCACGCCCTCCAGGAAGAAGTTCTCGCTGAAGTTCTGGAAGAACCAGCTGGCGCGGATGATCGTCCAGTCCAGCGGGGTGGCCTCCAGGGCCCGCTCGGCGTCCAGCGCCTCGGGTTCGCCCCGGCCCGACAACAGCACCACCTGCTTCACGCCGGCCCGCTGGGCGGTCGCGAAGAAGGCCTGGACGATTTCCAGCGCCCCCGGGGCGGCCAGGTCGGGCTGGTAGGCGACATAGACGGCGGCGACGCCGTCCAGGGCGCCGGCCCAGCTGGAGCGGTCCTCCCAGTCGAAACGCGGCGAGGCCGAGCGCGAGCCCCGGCGCACGTCGCGGCCCAGCGCCCGCAGGCGTTCGACCACCCGGGCGCCGGTCTTGCCGTTGGCGCCGAGCACCAGGATCGTGCCGACGCGGTCATGATTGATTGTCATCGTCGTCTCCCTTAGCTAAACATGAGAAGTCCTCATGTTCTAAAAGGTGATAAATGCTCACATTTGGATTGTCAACCGAGGCCGCTCGACGATGAGCGACGAAGATGTGCCTGGCGCCCGGCGCCGGCCGACCCAGCAGCGCAGCCGCGAGCGGGTCGAACGCATCCTCTCGGCGGCGTCCGCACTGATCGCCCGCACCGGCAGCGATCAGGTGAAGATGAACGAGGTTGCGGCCCTGGCCGGGATCTCGATCGGCTCGCTCTACCAGTACTTTCCGGAGAAGAGCGCCCTGATCCGCACCCTGGCCGAGCGCTACAACGCCCAGAGCCGGCGGTGCATCGAGGACGCCCTGGCCAGGGTGGGCGACTTGGACGGCCTGCTGGCCGCCTATGCCGACCTGATCGACCTGTATTTCGCGATCGTCATGGCCGAGCCGGTGATGCGCGACATCTGGTCGGGCATGCAGGCCGACAAGTCGCTGATGAGCCTGCAACTGGCCGAGAGCCGGATCTGCGGCGGCTTCCTGGCCGCGGCCATGCGCAAGGTCCATCCGAACGTGGACGACGCGGCGCTGGAGAACGCCGCCTTCCTGATCTGGGAGTTGGGCGAGGCGACGGTGCGGCTGGCGATCTCGGTGGGTCGCGAGGAGGGGCGGGCGCTGGTCGAGACCTTCAAGCGCCTGACCCTGCGCGAGATCGCCGATCCGACGCTCGCGGCGAAGCCTTGAGGACGCCCGTGATCAGGCCCCCGATTCAGGCCCCCGATTCAGGGACGTCAGCGGCGATGGATTCAGCTATCGTTCGTCCGACCCATGAGCGTCGGGGTCCCCGGAGGGGAGGATCTGGGAGATCGATTTTCGGAGGAAATGGTGGGCGCAGTAGGATTCGAACCTACGACCCGCTGATTAAGAGTCAGCTGCTCTACCAACTGAGCTATGCGCCCGCGCGGCCCGAAGCGGTGGTTTGCCTCGGCGGCGAGGCGCGGAACATACGCAAAGAATCTTGGAACGCAAGGGACTATTTTTTGGCCAGACGAGATATCAGCGGAGCCGTGGATTTCGCCTATCTGGAAGGGTTCGCGATGGACGATTCCACGGTCATCGACGAGGTGCTGGCGCTGTTCCGGGAACAGGCCGCGCTGTGGACGCCGATGCTCGACAAGAGCCATCCCGGCTGGGCCGACGCGGTCCACACGGTGAAGGGCGCGGCGCGGGGCGTGGGGGCTTTCCAGCTGGGCGACGTCTGCGCCGAGGCCGAGGCCGGGACCAAGAGCCTGGGCGACGTGCGCAACGCCCTGGACCTGGCCCTGATGGACATCGCCGCCTACGCCCACGAACGGGCGCTGAGGTCGCTGAAGGGATAGGGCGCAGGGCAGCTGACTCTCAGTCAGCGGGTCCAACCCTCCCTTGTCATCCCGGACGAGCGCGCAGCGCGAAGATCCGGCATGACAGCGGGTGGGGCGCGTCTCCAACTTACGAAGGTGTAATTGGCTCGCGGCGATCCGCTCGCCTAGGCTGCGCGGACTTCAACTGGAGCCCTGACCCATGCCGCCCAGCCCCTGGTCCCACCAGCGCAACGCCGCCGTCGCCGACGACATCGACTTCGAGATCAAGGGTCAGGAGCTGCAGTTCCTGGAGATCGAGCTCGACGCCGGCGAAAGCGCCGTGGCCGAGGCCGGATCGTTCGTCTGGAAGGACGCCAGCATCCAGATGACCACGGTGTTCGGCGACGGCTCGGGTGACGCCGGCGGCGGCTTCATGGGCAAGCTGCTGGGGGCGGGCAAGCGCCTGGTCACCGGCGAGAGCCTGTTCACCACCGTCTTCACCCACACCGGCTCGGGCAAGGCTCGCGTGGCCTTCGCCTCGCCGACGCCGGGCGCGATCCTGCCGCTGAACCTGGGGCAGCTGGGCGGCTCGCTGATCTGCCAGAAGGACAGCTTCCTGGCGGCGGCGCGGGGCGTGTCGATCGGCATCCACTTCCAGAAGCGGGTGATGACCGGCCTGTTCGGCGGCGAGGGCTTCATCATGCAGCGCCTGGACGGCGACGGCTGGGTGTTCGTCCAGATGGGCGGCACCCTGGTCGAGCGCGAACTGAAGGCAGGGGAGGAACTGCACGTCGATACCGGCTGCCTGGCGGCCTACACCCCCGGCGTCGACTTCGACCTGGTCATGGCCGGCGGCGTGCGCAGCGTGCTGTTCGGCGGCGAGGGGCTGTTCTTCGCGCGGCTGCGCGGGCCGGGGAAGGTCTGGATCCAGTCGCTGCCGTTCTCGCGTTTGGCCGGCCGGATGATGCAGGCGGCCGGCGGGACGGGCGGCAACCGGGGCGAGGGTTCGATTCTCGGCGAGTTGGGGGATCTGATCGGCGGGAATCGCTAAAACGCCATTCCCTCCCCCTTGTGGGGAGGGTGGCGGCGAAGCCGACGGGGGGGCGGTGTAGGGCGGCGGGCTCAGCAGGCCCCACCCGACCCCGGCGTCGCCAGGGCCACCCTCCCCATAAAGGGGAGGGAAGGAATCAAGGGAAGGTTCTACCCCTTCGTCCGGTCCCAGCTGTCGTATTCATATGCGATGCAGCGATCGATCAGCGTGCGCCACACAGGCTCGGCGATGGCCTCCGACAGGCCCGACTCACGCGCGGCGGCCTTCACCTTCTCCACCACGTCCTCGATCCGCGCGCGGTCGAACACCTTGGAGCGGTCGGCCTTGATGCGGGCGGCGGCGTTCATGTAGCCCTGGCGCTCGGTCAGCAGTTCCACCAGCGCCCGGTCCAGGGCGTCGACGCCCTGGCGCACATCGGCCATGGACTGGCAGTCGCCGGGAACCCGTCGTTCGCCGACCTCGATAATCGTCTTGACCATTTAGCTTTAGATGCCCGCGCCGTTGTCCATGGTGAGGAGGGCCGCTTCGTGGGCCGCCGCCTCGGCCTGCAGCCACGAAACGAACGCCTTCACCTGCGGCAGACGTCCCTTGGCCTTGGGATGGACGACGTAATAGGCGAAGTCGACGGCCGTGGGAATCTCGAACGGAATGACCAGGCGGCCGGCGTCCAGATCGGCCTGGGCCAGGGTCTGCTTGGCCAGGGCGATGCCCCGTCCGTTGGCGGCCGCCTCGATCACCAGGCTGGATTGGTTGAAGCGCGGACCGCGCGCGCCGTCGACCGACTTGATGCCCCGCGCGGCCAGCCACATGGCCCAGTCCGGGCAGCTGTCGTCGGCGTCGGGCGAACCGTCGTGCAGCAGGATGTGGTGCGACAGGTCCTCGGGCGAGTCCAACGGGTTGGCGGCCAGAAGTTCAGGCGAGGCGACGGGAATGACCGTCTCGCTGAGGAGACGAATGACCTCGAGGCCCGGATAGCGGCCCGAGCCGTAGCGGATGGCCAGGTCGACCTCGCCGGCGGCGAAATCGACGACCTCCATGCCGGCCGACAGCCAGACGTCGACCTGGGGCTGGGCCTGCTCGAACTTGCCCAGGCGCGGCACCAGCCACTTGGCGGCGAACGAGGGGGCGGCGGTCAGGGTCAGGCGGCGGCCGTCGACGGCGGCGGTCAGCAGGCTGGCGGCCTCGGCCAGGCGGTCGAAGGCTTCGCGCAGGGCGGGCAGGGCGGTCTGGGCGGCGTCGGTCAGCAGCAGGCCCTTGGGCGTGCGCTTGAACAGGGCCGCGCCGACATAGTCCTCCAGGTTCTGGATCTGCTGGCTGACGGCGCCGGGCGTCACCGACAGTTCGTCGGCGGCGCGGCTGAAGTTCAGGTGGCGCGCGGCCGCCTCGAACGCCCGGAGCGCGTTGAGGGGAGGCAGGCGCCGCCGTTCCGACTGTCTTTCCATGAGTTTTACTGAACGCCCCGGCAGAAGACCTTGTTTGCGAAGTGGCCCGGTCGCGACCAATTTGCAAGCGTTCGCTGATGGAGATGGCCCTTTTCATCGGTGAACGCGAGCGGGGCGGACCCTAGGGTTCGCCCCGTAATGCTTTGAAGCGCACCGGTTTGGCGAAGTCGCCGGTCCGGGGCGTCGCCAATGGCAGCTGGCTTATAGAGGACCTGAATCACATGGCTCGGCCCACGGTCCGATCCGCTTCCCGGTCTAAAGCCGGTCTTGTCGCCCTCGGCGGCGGGACGAGCGCCCGTATGCGCCATTTGGCGCCTGGGAAAGTGACCCTGGTCGGCGCCGGTCCCGGCGATCCCGAACTGCTGACGATCAAGGCGCTGAAGGCCCTGCAGGCCGCCGACGTGGTCGTCCACGACGGCTTGGTCTCCGACGAGATCCTCGACCTGGCGCCCGTGGCGGCGCGGCGGATCAACGTCGCCAAGCGCAAGTCGCGCCACACCCTGCCGCAGGACGACATCAACCAGCTGCTGGTGGCCCTGGCCCTGGACGGCCTGACCGTCGTGCGGCTGAAGGGCGGCGACCCGTTCCTGTTCGGCCGCGGCGGCGAGGAGCTGGCCGCCTGCCGCGAGGCCGGCGTCGAGTGCGCTGTCGTTCCCGGGATCACCGCCGCCCTGGCCGCCTCGGCCGGCGCCGGCGCGCCCCTGACCCATCGCGGATCGGCCCAGGCCGTGACCTTCGTCACCGGCCACGCGGCTGCCCAAAACGGAGAAATGGGCGAACCGGACCTGGACTGGACCGCCCTGGCGCGTCCGAACCAGACCGTCGTCGTCTACATGGGCGTCTCGACCGCCGGCCTGATCGCTGAGCGCCTGACCGCCGCCGGCCGCGCCGGTTCGACTCCGGCCCTGATCGTCGAGAACGCCAGCCGCGCCGACGAGCGCCGCATCCTGACCACCCTGGCCGGCCTGGCCGTCGCCGCCGAGGGCCTCAAGGGCCCCGCGCTGCTGATGGTCGGCGAGGCCATGGCCCTGGCCGAGTTCGTGCCGGACAACCTCGTCCTTCGACAAGCTCAGGATGAGGTTGTCTTGGGCGTGGCGAATGGCGCGAACCGTTCAGTAGACCTCATCCTGAGCCTGTCGAAGGACGAGGTCGCATCCCCCACATCTGTCGCGAGCCTGCGTTCATGAAAGCTGTCACCGCCAACCGCCTGAGCGACGGCGAGGTCGTGTTCTGGAAGGCCGGCGCCTGGGTCGAGGGCTTCGGCGACGCCCAGCTGTTCGACGAGGCGCAGGACGCCGAGGTCGAGGCCGCCGTCGCCAAGGGCAAGGCCCAGCCGACCGTGATCGTCGACCCCTATCCGATCGACCTGGCGCCGGTGGACGGCGGCCTGGCCCCGGTCAGCTACCGCGAACGCATCCGGGCCCTGGGCCCCACCAACGAACCCACCCACGGCAAGCAGGCCGTCGGCGGCGAGGTGATCGAGGCCCTCCGCCACGCGGCTGGCGCGGCCCGCTCGACCGGCCGCGTCGACCTGATCCGCAGGAAGTAAGCCGACATGTACCTGTACGATCCCATCGACCGCGAATTCCTGACGGACCGCTCCAACGAGTTCCGCCACCAGGTGGCCCGCCGCCTGGCCGGCGAGCTGACCGAGGACCAGTTCAAGCCGCTGCGTCTGATGAACGGCCTCTACCTGCAGCTCCATGCCTACATGCTGCGGATCGCCATTCCGTACGGCTCGCTGAACGCCCGCCAGGCCCGCCGCCTGGCCTGGATCGCCCGCACCTACGACAAGGGCTACGGGCACATGACCACCCGTCAGAACATCCAGTTCAACTGGATCAAGCTGAAGGACGCGCCCGACATCCTGGACGCCCTGGCCGAGGTGGACCTGCACGCCATCCAGACCAGCGGCAACTGCATCCGCAACGTCACCGCCGACCCTTATGCCGGCGCCACCGCCGAGGAGATCGACGATCCGCGCGTGTGGTCCGAGGTGCTGCGCCAGTGGTCGACCCTGCACCCCGAGTTCAGCTTCCTGCCACGCAAGTTCAAGATCGCCATCACCGGCGCCCTGACCGACCGCGCGGCCG
Organism: Caulobacter sp. P1_D6; assembly: GCF_056406095.1. Lineage (NCBI taxonomy): Bacteria > Pseudomonadati > Pseudomonadota > Alphaproteobacteria > Caulobacterales > Caulobacteraceae > Caulobacter > Caulobacter sp. P1_D6. The sequence goes on from NZ_JBFUAW010000017.1 coordinate 27,807, forward strand.
TCAAGGTGCACGACATCGGCCTGATCCTGCGCAAGGGTCGCGACGGCCAGATCGGCTTCGAGGTGATCGTCGGCGGCGGCCAGGGGCGCACGCCCTATGTCGGCCCGACCATCAAGTCGTTCCTGCCGTCCGAGCACCTGCTCAGCTATGTCGAGGCCGTCCTGCGCGTCTACAACCGCCACGGCCGGCGCGACAACATCTACAAGGCCCGGATCAAGATCCTGGTCGCGGCCCTGGGCGCGGAGGAGTTCGCGCGTCAGGTCGAGGAGGAGTGGGGCAAGATCGACCACGCCCGCGCCAACCTGCCGGCCAGCGAGCTGGCCCGGGTCCGCGCCGCCTTCGCCCAGACCAATTTCGAAGCCCTGCCGGCCGTGTCGGACGCCTTCGAGGCCGCCCGCGCCGCCAGCCCGGCCCTGCAACGCTTCGTCCGCAACAACGTCAAGCCGCACAAGCAGCCCGGCTACGCCATCGTCGAGGTGTCGCTGAAGGCCATCGGCCAGACCCCGGGCGACGCCACGGCCGAGCAGCTGGACGTCGTCGCCGACCTGGCCGAGCGCTACAGCCTGGACGACCTGCGCGTGACCCACGCCCAGAACCTGGTCCTGCCGCACGTCAAGCTGGACGACCTGCCGGCCGTGCACGCGGTGCTGGAGTCGGTCGGCCTGGCCACCGCCAACATCGACCTGGCCAGCGACATCATCGCCTGCCCGGGCCTGGACTACTGCGCATTGGCGAATGCGCGCGCCATCCCGATCGCCCAGGACATCGCCCGCAAGTTCGCCGACCCGGACCGGGCCGAGAAGGTGGGCGAGCTGAAGATCAAGATCAGCGGCTGCATCAACGCCTGCGGGCACCACCACGTGGCCCACATCGGCATTCTCGGCGTCGACAAGAAGGGCGAGGAATTTTACCAGCTCTCGCTCGGCGGCTCGGGGGCGGAGGACGCCAGCATCGGCAAGATCCTCGGCCCGGGCCTGTCGGCCGACAAGGTGGCCCCGGCCATCGACGCCCTGGTCGAAGCCTATCTGCACATCCGCACCGGCGAGGAGCGCTTCCTCGACACCTATCGTCGCGTCGGCCTCGAGCCCTTCAAGGAGGCGGTCTATGCCCAAGCTGATTAAGCTGGTCGGCGAGCCCAGCAGCAAGGAGTTCGGAGCCGAGTGGGCCGAGGACGCCTTCGTCCACGTGGCCGACGACGACGCGCTGCCGGAAGGCGACGTGATCCTGTCGCTGGCCCGCTTCCAGGCCGAGGGCGAGATCCTGCTGTCCAACAGCCGCCGCGTCGGCGTGCGGATCGAGCCGGACCAGGAGGTCGAGGCCCTGGCCTATGACCTGCCGCGCCTGTCGGTGGTGGCCCTGGCCTTCCCGAAATACCGCGACGGCCGCGCCTACACCTCGGCCCGCCTGCTGCGCGAGCGCCTGGGCTTCACCGGCGAGGTGAGGGCGGTCGGCGACGTGCTGCAGGAGCAGGCCGGCTTCATGGTCCGCTGCGGCTTCGACGCCTTCGAACCCAACGACGGCGCGACGCCCGAGGCCTGGACCAAGGCCGCCCATCGCTTCCGCCACGTCTATCAGCGCGCGGCCGACAATCGGGTGGTCGCGTTCGAGGAAAGGGCCGTCTGATGGCCTACGACCAGACCGCGACCGAGGCGAAGCCTTGCGCCCGGCAGCCGACGGCCGCCGACGTGGCGGCGCGGCTGGACGCCGAACTGCGCGACGCCCATCCGCTGACCGTGCTGCGCAAGGCCTACGAGACCTTCGGCGCCAAGCTGGCCCTGGTCAGCTCGTTCGGCGCGGAGTCGGCGGTGCTGCTGCACCTGGCCAGCCAGGTGTCGAAGGACATCCCCGTGCTGTTCCTCGACACCGGCATGCTGTTCGGCCAGACCCTGGACTACCGCAAGAGCCTGGCCGCCAAGCTGGGCCTGACCGACGTGCGCGACCTGCGCCCGGCCTATACCGACCTGGCCGTCACCGACCCCAAGTCCGACCTGTGGCGCACCGACACCGACGCCTGCTGCCACATCCGCAAGGTGCTGCCGTTGGACCGCGCCCTGGGCGAGTTCGACGCGTGGACCACGGGCCGCAAGCGCTTCCACGGCGGCGACCGCCTGCGGTTGCGGGTGGTCGAGGAGACCGAGGGGCAGATCAAGTTCAACCCCCTGGCCAACTGGGGCAAGGCGGAGCTGGACGCCTATGTCGCCGAGTACGACCTGCCGGCCCACCCGCTGGTCAGCCAGGGCTTCCCGTCGGTGGGCTGCTGGCCGTGCACCAAGCCGGTGGACGACCCCAACGCCGACGTCCGCGCCGGCCGCTGGGCGGGCCAGGACAAGACCGAGTGCGGCATCCACGTCGCCCGCGCGCCCGGCGCGGCGCCGAACGTGGGCGACGGGATCTAGGGACCGGCTCCAGGAGCCGCGCAGACAGCCGCCTCCTACAGCCTGACCGTGCTTCCCTCGCGCGCCGACCGGTAGATCGCCTCGATGATCTTCATGTCGCGCAGGCCCTCTTCTCCCGAGACGATCGGTGAGCGGTCGGCTTGAATGCAGTCGGCCAGGTGATCCAGTTGGCCGGCGAACTGGGTCTTGGCCGGGCCTGGCGGCGGCGTGATTTCGTCCGCGCGGCCGTCCTTGCCGGTCCACAGGCGATTGCCGTCATACCGGGTGGCGGGCTCCAGCTCGATCCGTCCCTTGTCGCCCATCAGCAGGACGTGGTTCTGGTTGGCGCTGTAGGTCGACAGGCAGCTGGCGATCGCTCCGGAAGGAAACTTGAGCAGCCACTCGATCATGTCCTCCACCTCGGTGAACCGAGGATCGCCGCGATCGGTGGACTCGCGCGCCGTGACCGAGATCGGCTCCTCGCCGGTCATGTATCGCGCCGCCTGCAGGCTGTAGACGCCCATGTCCATCAGCGATCCGCCGCCCGCCATCGCCTTCTTCAGCCGCCACTTCGACGGATCGCCCTGCACGAAGCCGTGCTCGGAGCGCACATAGCGGACATGGCCGGCCGCGCCCGAGCGGGCCAGGCGCATGGCTTCCAGATTGGTGGCCTCGAAATGGCAGCGGTAGCCGATCATCAGCTTGCGCCCGGCCGCCTTGCACGCGGCGATCATCGCCTCGCACTCGGCGACCGACGTCGCCATGGGCTTCTCGCACATCACATGCTTGCCCGCCTTGGCGGCGCGGATCGTGTACTCGGCGTGCATGGAATTGGGCAGGATGACATAGACGACATCGACGTCGGGATTGTCGCGGATCTGGTCGAAGGTCTCATAGGAATAGATCGAGCGCTCAGGCACGCCATAGCGCGCCGCGGTCGCGCGGGCCTTCGCCGGGTCCCCGCTGACCAGGGCCGTGACCCGGCTGTGCTGGCAATTGACGAACTGCGGCAGGATGACGTTGAGGCCGTAATAGCCCAGGCCGACGATCGCGTAGCCGATCTTGCGATCGCCGGCGGCGCGGGCCCCTCCCGCGGCCGAGGCGACGGCGAGAGAGGCGGCGGCGAGAAGAAGGTCGCGGCGTCCGATGTCCATGGTCGTGGTTCCGGTGATTGGCGGCGGGCTATCAGGGCTTGAGGGGCTTCGCATCCGTCAAGGGCCGTTCGTGCAGCCAGCCGCCGTCGCTCAGCCAATCGGCCAAGCGGTCGGGCCAATGCAGGATCGACAGGCTCTCGGAGTGGGCGGCTATGTTGAAGCCGTGATCCATGTCGGCGAACATGTGCAGCTCCGCTGACACGCCGGCCTTGCGAAGCTGGCTGTAGAGGGTCAAGGCCGGCTCGGCGCAGCATTGGTCCAGCGAGCCGGCGGTGATGAAGGCCGGCGGGGCGCCGGTCACCGCTTGGGCGGGGACGCCCAAGGGGCCGGGATAGACCAGGACCTGGAAGTCGGGACGGGCGCTGACCGCGTCGAGCGGATCGGCCGAGGGCGGCTGGGGCGGCGCGGGATTGTCGGCGACCAGCGAGACCAGTTCGCCGCCCGCCGAAAAGCCCATCACGCCGATCCGGCGCGGGTCCACGCCATAGTGGGCGGCGTTGGCCCGCACCCAGCGGATCGCCCGGCGCAGGTCGGCGGCGGCGTCGCGGTCGATCGCATAGGTCGACCCCGCCTCGCGCGCCAGGCGGTACTTCAGGACGAAGGTGGTGACGCCGTAGCGATTGAGCGCCTTGGCCGGCCCGACGCCCTCATTGACGAAGACCAGCATGCGATGCCCGCCGCCGGGCACGACGATGACCGCCGCGCCGTTCGCATGGCGCGGGTCGGCGGGGAACACCGTCAGGGATGGGCTGTGGACGTTGCGCACATAGGTGTTCTCGACGATCTCTGGCTCAGTGGACCGCCGCTCGGCGCCGGGCGCGCCGCGCGGCCAGAGCGCAACCGTCTCCGAGCCGCCGGCGATCGCCGACGGGACTCGCGCCGACGCCGCGAGCGGCGCGCCGGCCAATAGCGCTACGAGGACGAGTGCGACGGCCCGGACAAGCATGAGGAAACCTCCCGAACCGCGCTTGCGGTTCGCCTTGGCGATCCAGCCTCCACACTTTGGCGCGCGTTCCTACTACGACCATGGTCTAAGGCCGGCCTCGCCTTGGTCCAGCCGCTGACGGTCTGGATCCGGGCGAGGGGCGAATGTCCGCGCGGGGCGTGAATCGGCCAGGGTGACGCCTAACCGCAAGCCAGCAAAAACCATCCCCATCGCTCCCGACGTGTTTCCCCAAGGAATTCAACGCCAAAAATCCACTTATCCTCCCCCTCTCACGCCGCCGCATAATCACTGCACCACAAGGCGATGGGGAGGGCGCTAAGGCCTGCGACCTTCGCGGCCTTGGGGTGCGGTCGAGCGGGCGCGCTCGTCGGCGGCGGCTTCGAAAGGGGCCGCGACCCTCGTCATCTGGTGCCGGCCGGGCTCGGAACACGGATACGGCGTTGATGAAGGGGCTGGCGGCGCGACAGGCATGGGGCGACCCGTGCGTTCCGGGACCGGGCAACGCGAGCCCGGCCCGCCCGTCGGGGGCTTAAAGCCGGCGAGGCCCGAACAGGGCCGATCGTCGGACGCTCCCGGACAACGACCGCGCGGAGCGTCTGTCCTGGTCGAAACGGTATTTTCTACAAAAGCTTCCGGGCCTGGCCCGGCGCTCCGCAGCCCTCCCCACACTTCAGCGGCCCGCCGCGTGAGGCGGCCAAGCCATGTCCGAGAGGAGAACCGTCATGCCAGATCCAAGACCCGCGCCCGCCTCCGCGCCGCCCAACCGCCGGTCAGCGCCAGCACCGACCCCATGGATGACGACAGCGGGCGCACGCCCGCGCGCATGGACTACCTCCGCCGCGAGATCGGCCGCCGACTGAGGATGGCCGCCGCGAGCCGGGCGGCGAGGTGCGAAATGCAAAGGGACGCTCCGTCTCCGCCAGAGAAGGAATCCTAGGCCATGGCTGTCTTCGATTGTCGGCCGGAGGTGGGTTACAGGATTGTCCCACGGCCCAGCGCAGCCGCGCGAGGCATCGGGATGTCCCCGGTCTTGATTCGCCTATTCCGGCGGGCAGCCCTTGAATTCGCCGACCTTGGTCACCGACAGCGTGGCCAGGTTGAGGGGCATCAGGGGCTTCATCGACGAGCGGCCTTCGCCGCTGAACAGGTCCAGCTTGTTGCCCTTGATCGCGCCGCCGACGTCGGAGGCGTACCAGTAGCCGTCATGCGTCTCGCCGTTGGGCATCGGCAGGCCGACGGTTTCTTTGATGAACACCACGGTGCGGCGYGGGATCACGGTCTTGTCCACGGCCAGGGTGCGCATGGCCACGACCTTGCAGCCCAGGCTGTCGAGGGCGCGGATGCCCTTGGCGCCGGCGTGGTAGAGCGTCGCCTTCATCTTGTATTCGACCGAGCCCGGCATGGTGCCCGTCAGGGCGCCGGTGATCAGGTCGCCAAGCGGGTCGCTGCGCGCGGGAGCGCTGTCGGCGGCCAGGGCGGGGAGGGCGATGGACATGGCCGCGACGGCCAGAAATCCCGCAAACGTGCGTCGCATCGAGGGGTTCCTCTTATCGGCGTAGAGTGTCGGTCGGCGGCCTGATTACTAAGATCACGGGGCCGTGACAACCCACTTGCGGGCGACCGGATGCCGCGCTGCATCCTTAACGGCGGCGTTCGGCGCCATCGTTTGAAGCGCGATTTGGTTCCGCGACGGGCGCTATCCCCTAGTCCGCAAGGGATTGCATGCTGCCGCTTCACGGCTCGCGCGGTGCGGTCTGGCGGTCGTCGCCCGGGTGGCATAAACCGGAGTCGTCCACGGCTTTTGTGGCGATGCACACATCCTGGGCACGGTCCGAGGGTCGGTGAGTCGCGACGATTGTCGGAGCCGCCAGATCGTTGGAGCGCGCATGAAGCCGTCTATTCGCCCCTCACTTGGTCGCCTGTTCGCCGGCGCCGCCCTGGTCGCCGCCCTGGCCGCCCCCGCGAGCTCGGCCTTCGCCTGGGGCGCCTCCGGGCACCGCATGGTCGGGGTGGTCGCCGCCCAGAGCTTCCCCAGCGACCTGCCGGCCTTCCTGCGCACGCCGCAAGCGGTGGCCGCGATCGGCGAGTACGCCCGCGAGCCGGATCGCTGGAAGGGCTCGGGCAAGATCCACGACACCGACCGCGACGCCGCCCACTTCCTGGACGTCGACGACCAGGGCCTGATGTACGGCGGCCCGAAGTTCACGGTGGAAACCCTGCCGCCCACCCGGGCCGACTACGAAAAGGCCCTGGCCGCGGTGGGCCACGACAGCTGGAACGCCGGCTACCTGCCGTATTCGATCATCGACGGCTATCAGCAGCTGGTGAAGGACTTCACCTACTGGCGCATCCTCAAGGCGGTCTCGGTGTCCGAGAAGGACAAGATCAAGAAGGCCTATTACGTCGCCGACCTGAAGCGGCGCGAGGACCTGCTGGTCCGCGACCTGGGCGTCTGGGCCCACTATGTCGGCGACGCCAGCCAGCCGCTGCATCTCTCCGTGCACTACAACGGCTGGGGCGATTACCCCAACCCGAACGGCTACACCCAGAGCAAGGCCACCCACGGCAGCTTCGAGGGCCCGCTGGTCAAGGCCGTGGCCACCGACGCCGACGTCAAGGCGCTGGTGCCGGCCTACAAGGACTGCGGCTGCACGATCGAGGCGCGGACGGTGGCCTATCTCAGCACCACGGTCACCTTCGTCGAGCCGCTGTACAAGCTGGAGAAGGAAGGCGGCCTGGTCGCCACCGACCCGCGCGCCAAGGCCTTCGTCGACGCCCGTCTGGCGGCCGGGGCGACCGAGCTGCGCGACATGGTCGTCCAGGCCTGGAACGCCAGCGCAACGGGCAAGATCGGCTATCGTCCCGAGATCACCGTCGACGACATCGTCTCGGGCAAGGCCGATCCCTGGAACGACCTGTACGGCAAGGACTGATCCCGTGCAGGCGTTCGACCCGCCCCAGCCGGGCCTGGAGTACAAGCACCGCTGGGCCGCCTTCGGCATCGCCGAGGGCGCCAACGGGACGATCGCCCTGGTCGAGGTGCGCAAGCCCGACCGGCCGCCGTATTTCGACCTGCCGGGCGGGGCGGTGGACGGCGACGAGGACGAGCACGCCGCGCTCATTCGCGAGTTCGGCGAGGAGACCGGCCTGGTCGTCGAGGTCGGGACGCGGGTGATCGAGGTCAGCCAGCCGTTCCTGAAGTCCGACGGCCAGCCGGTGTGCAACAACGGCGGGATCTATGTCGTCCGGGTCACCGGCGAACGGCCCGAGTTGAAGGTCGAGGACGACCATACCCTGGTCTGGCTGGACCCGCGCGACGCGGTTGTGGCCCTGCGCCACGACGCCCACGCCTGGGCCGTGGCGGCGTGGCTGCGGCGGGGCTAGGGCTGCTTCAGCAGCGCCTTGGCCTTGTCCGGCGCGACCTGGTCGAAGATCATCTTCAGGTGCGCGTCCTTGGCGTGGTCGTTGTGCAGGTCCCAGGCCAGGGAGACCGGCAGGCGCAGCCGGCCGCCGTCGGCCAACTTGGCCACCAGAACGCGCCAGCTGAACCCGTCGCCGGGATCGCCCAGCGGGTCCTTGAACTCCAGCGGCGCGGGATCGCGCAGGCGGAACGTCCGGCCCTCGTGCGCCTCGAACCAGGCGATGTCGGCCTGGGCGACGGGGTCTACAGCCGGGGCGACCAGCTTGCCCTTCAGATTGCGAGCCATGGGGGCCTCCTGCGTGGAACCGGGGTCTCTAGCGCCTTTGGCGAGACCTTGCCATCGGCGGCTTTCGTCCCATGTGCGGAACTCCAGCAAAGGCAGGACCCCGTGAGCCACGACAAGCCGTTCAAGCGCGCCCGTTCCGACTGGACCGAGGTGGTCCTGGTCTGCCGCAAATGCTCGAAGAAGCTGGACGGCGGCTTCGGCGAAGACGGCGACGAGAAGCTGGCCAAGGTCCTGCGCAAGTCGGTCAAGGCCAAGGGCGGCGGCAAGGGCCGCAAGGCCGCGGTGGCAGTGATCGAAGTCGGCTGCTTCGACGTCTGCCCCAAGAACGCGGTGGTGGCGGTCCGGGCCTCGAATCCGGGTGACTGGGTGGTGGTGCCGCGCGGCGCCTCGACCCGGACGGTGACTGATCGGTTGGGCTTGGCGCTGGATGGTCCTCCCGCTGCGGGGGAGGCGGCGCGAAGCGCCGGTGGGGGGAGTGGTGAAGCGCCGGCCCTACGCTTGGTCGAGCCCGTATAACTCCCCCTCCGCCGGCTGCGCCGACACCTCCCCCGACAGGGGGAGGATTAAATATATCCGGGTAATATTGACTCTGCAAAATACCCGGGTAAAAAGCCGTTCATGGAAACGACGAACAACCGACGCGCCTTGGTGCGCGACTACAAGGAGCGCGAGGTCCAGGCGGGAATCTACGCCGTCCGCTGCGCCACGACCGGCGAGGTCTGGATCGGCGGCACGCCCGACCTGTCGACCCGCCAGAACGGCGTCTGGTTCGCCCTGCGGACCGGCGGCCACACCAGTCCGACCCTGCAGCAGGCCTGGAACGCCCACGGCGAGGCGGCCTTCGGCTTCGAGGTGCTGGAAGTCCTCGACGACAAGGGGCTGGAGCGGTTGGGCCGGGCCTCACTGCTGGTCGAGCGCCGCGAGCACTGGCGCACGACCCTGCATGCCGAGGGGCTGCGGCGATGAGCGGTTATGTGGTGTTCGAGGGCGAGCGGCGGATCGCGGCAGGCCCCAAGCTGGACGTGGCGGTGGCCGCCCAGGCCAGGCTGGCCGAGGCGCCCGAAGCCTCGCTGCTGATCTTCGACCCCGAGGGGCGTCAGGTGGATTTCGATCTGCGCGGCGGGCCGTGGGACATCGCCCTGCGCCTGGGCGAAGGCGACGCCGCCCCGCGCGGCCGCGGGCGTCCCAAGCTGGGCGTCACGGCGCGCGAGGTGACCCTGCTGCCCCGGCACTGGGAATGGCTGGCCGCCCAGCCCGGCGGAGCGTCCGTCGCCCTGCGCAAGCTGGTCGAGGCCGCCCGTCGCGAGAGCGAGGGACCCGACCGCCGCCGCGCCGCCCGCGACACGGCCTATCGCTTCGCCTCGGTCATGGCCGGCGACCGCCCGGGCTTCGAAGACATGAGCCGGGCGTTGTTCGCGGGAGACGCCGAGGGCTTTTCAGCGAAGATCGCGGAATGGCCGGCCGACCTCGCCGAGCATTTGCGGGCGCTGGCGGCCGAGGCGTTCTGAAACCCCTCTCCCGCCAGGAAAGGGTTCTCCTATCGCGGAACTACTTCGCCCCGCCCTTGGCCAGCACGTCCGCCAGCACCGCCTTGTAGGCCGCGTCGAACGGGGCACGGTCGCTGTCGGGCTTTTTCGGATAGACCGCGCGCAGGTCGGCGATGCGCTTGGCCGTCGCGGTTTGCCAGACCGGGTCCATCTTCAGCAGCCGGCCGATGATCGCCTTGTCGTCGCGGCCGGCGACGGGCTCGTAGGCCAGCAGGGCCTTCAGCTGCCACAGGAACTGGCGCAGCGGGTCGGGCGTCGCGCGTCCCGCCGTGCGGCCGCCCGTCCACTTCACGGCCTCGATAATCTGCGCGCGGAAGCGGGGATCGTCCCAGGTCGAGGGCGTGTGGCCCAGGTTGGTGAAGAACAGCCGGCCCTGGCCGATCTGGCGCGCCCAGGCGATCGGCACGGCGTAGGGGCGCTTCAGCGGCGTGCCGGCGAAGTCCAGGGTCTGCAGCACCCGCACCTTCGACGGGTCGTAGTCGCTGTGCTGGTAGATCTCCTCGGCGTAGTCGACGCTGACCGGCCACATGCCGACCAGCGGCAGGTCCGCGTCCAGGGTCTCGATGCGGATCGGCGTGCCCTGGGTCCAGGGGTGACCGGCGAAATGGCCGTTGATGAACTGGGTGTAGGTCTCGCCGGGGCCGTCATAGGGCCAGCCGGTGTCGGTGGCGCTGTGGACGCCGACAAAGCCCAGCTTGCCGGCCGCCACCCGCTGCTGGACCACGGTCCAGGCCTCGGGCGAGAGGGGCAGGGCGCCGGTGGTGTAGAACATCAGCACGTCGACATTCGCCAGCCGCTCCGGCGTGATCTCGCGGGCGTCCTGGGTGACCTCGGCGGTGAAGACGCCGCTCTCCTGGCCAATGGCCTGGATCGCGATTTCCGACGGGGCGAGGCCGCCGCCTTCGGGGCGGGCGACAGGGGCGTGCTTCCAGCCGACCGACTGGTCCAGATAGAGCACCCGCAGCGGGGCGGCCGGCTTGGCGAGGGCGGGCAGGGCGAACAGGGTCGCGAAGGCGACCAGCAGGAGGGCGACGACGCGACGCATGATCAGGCCTTGGTCTTGGGTTGCAGCAGGTCCCAGCGGTTGCCGTAGAGGTCTTCGAACACGACCACGCTGCCATAGGCCTCGTGACGGGGCTCTTCGAGGAACTTCACCCCGGCGGCGCTGAAGCGGGCGTGGTCGGCCTCAAAGGCGTCGGTGTGCAGGAACAGCCAGACCCGGCCGCCGCCCTGGCCGCCGATCATCGCCTTCTGCTGGTCGTCGCTGGCCTTGGCCAGCAGAAACCGCGTGCCGGCCGCGCCCGGCGCGACCACCACCCAACGCTTGCCGCCGCCCAACTCGCTGTCCTCCACCAGGGAGAACCCCAGCTTGCCGACATAGAAGGCCAGGGCCTCGTCATAGTCGCGGACGAGCAGGGACAGGAGGGCGAGGTGCTGGGCCATGGGGACTCACTCGGTGACGCCCTTGCTTAGCACGCCGATGCGACGTGTCAGGCAGGCTGGTCAGGTGTAGGCGATCCAGCGGCCCAGGGCGGCGACCAGCAGCCACAGGCTCAGCGAGCCGGCGGCCATGATCCGCCCGCCTACCGGCGGATCGACGTCCCACAGCGCCAGGCGCTGCCGCCACAGCAGGTGATAGGCGCCGGCGTTGGCCAGGGCGACGACGATCAGGGCGATCTTCCAGCGAAACACCGTCGAGACGATCAGGCTGGAGGCGTCGGCGGCGAACATCACGAAACCGGCCGGGACCAGCAGCAGCACGCCCGCGACGGCCAACGGCAGCAGGCAGCGCCATAGGGTCTCGACCGGCAATCGGTGAAACGCTCCGACCAGGCGCAGGTCCAGCACCCCGATGCCGCCGATCAGCATCACCAGGCCCAGCAGATGGACCAGGTTCGCCACCGGATAGGCCAGGTTCGAGCCGCGCGCCCAGGCCCCGAGCGGCGAGGCCTCGAGAGCGACGGCCAGGGCCTCCACCTAGCGCAGCTCGACCGTCTTGCCGTCGACCGTGACCCGCTCGATGCGCATCTCGGCCACGCCGTCCTTGCGCGGATAGCCCACCAGCTTGACCGGCTTGCCGTTCGAGATCATCGCCTGGGTCAGGCCGCGCGCCTCCATGCGGGCGACCGGGGCCAGCACCACGGCCCAGGTCTTGCCGTCGTACTTGATCTTGGCCTCGCCGTGCGGGTTGCGCCAGGCGATGTCGGTCAGCGGTCCGGTGACCGTCAGGGTCTTCTCGGCGTCGTAGGAACTCCAGCCGTGGTGGGCCAGGGCCGCGCCGGGGATCAGGACGGCGAGGGCGACCGCGCTCGCCAGGCTTTTGTGCAGCGTCATCGGAACAGCTCCTTCGTGCATCGTCAGCGCCCGCCCGCCGGGATTTGAGGTCAAGACCGCGTCGGGTGCAATCTTTCCGCCTTCTGTTGGGGCATACTGGGGTCGCAGACGACCACGTCCTGGAGGAAACCGCCGTGTTCCCGCGTTCAACCCTCGCTCCGGCCTTCGCGCTGACCCTCGCCCTGACGGCCGGAGCCGTCGCGGCCCAGGTCCCCGAGACCAAGGTCACCCCCGTCGCCGCCGCGGACCTGCCGCCGGCGGTGGTCGCCGTGGTCACCGCCGCCGCGCCCGGGCTGAAGATCAAGGAGGCCGAGTTCAAGGAGCGCGCCGACCGTCGCTACTACGACGTCGAGGGCGTGCTGCCGGACGGGGCGGAGATCGAGTTCGACCTGCTGCAGACCGGGGAAACCTGGAAGATCGTCGAGACCCAGCGCGACATCGCCTGGACGGCCACGCCCCAGCCGGTGCGCGACGCCGCCGTCAAGGCCGTCCCCAAGATCGCGCCGGTGCGGGTGATCGAGAGCACCGAGGACGACGGCCAAGTGATCTACGAGCTGTTCGCCGAGGGGCAGCCCAAGGCGCCGGCCCTGGAGGTCAGCTGGAAGGGCGGGAAGGCCAAGGTCCTCACCGAGGCCTGGCCGCACTAGGCCTTAGCCGCCGAACAGCTTCAGCAGATAGCTGGGCCCGGAATTGGCGATGCTCAGCGACTTGATCGCCAGCTGCTGCTTGATCTGCAGGGCCTGGAGCTTGGTGGCCTCCTTGGCCATGTCGGCGTCGACCAGCCGGCCGACCGAGGCGTCCAGCGTGTCCTGCAGCTTGTCGATGAAGCTGAGGTGGGTCTCCAAGGCGTAGGACCGAGTGCCCAGGCTGGACAGGGCCGAGGTCACGTTGTCGATCGCGCCGCTCATCGCCTTGATCTCGGCGGCGCTGATCGGCGCGCCCAGGAGGTCGGCGCGCATTCCCGAAAGCGCCGAGCCGGTGGTCGACAGGTCCACGTGGTCGACGTCGATGGTGTCGGTGGCGTTCGCGTTGGCCAGGGCGCGGATCTGGCCCGCGCTGCCCGACGAGATCAGGTTGACGCCGTTGAAGTCGGCGGCGCCCACGGTGCGGTCGATCTGGCGCTTCAGGTTCAGGTAGTCGTCGTTCAGGGCCCTGCGGCTGGCGGTCGAGAGGCTGGTGTCCGAGGCCGCCAGCATCTTTTCCTTCATCTGGCCCAGCAGGTCGGTGACCGTCTCGCCGGCCGCCAGGGCGACGTCGGTGACCGATTGGCCGCGCTGCAGCGAGGCGCGCACGGCGTCCAGCGAGCGGGATTCCGAGCGCTGGTTCTGGGCGATGGCCCAGATGGCCGGATTGTCCTTGGGGCTGGAGATCGCCAGGCCGGTGGCGATGTGGCGCAGGGTGTCGGACAGGTCGCGGTTGATCGCGTTCAGCGACTGCAGGGCGATCATCGCCCCGACATTGGTGTTGATGCTGTTCAGCGCCATCGACGACCGGTTCCAGGTTCGGCCACGAGGCCGAGGGCGCGTTTTGCGCCTGACCGACAACTTACGCGCGCAGGCTTAGCCGTTCGTTAGCAGTCGAGGTTAAGGGCGGTGGGCCAGCAAGTCCCCCTCCCTGTGGGAGGGGTGTCGACGAAGCCGACGGGGAGGGGAGTGTTTGAGGCGGATTGGATTGTCGATCCATCCGATCACTCCCCCCACCGATCGCTTCGCGACCGCCTCCCCCACGGGGGGAGGGCCTTGGGGCGTCCTCAGCCCCCGTTGTACCCGCCGATGATCGGCAGCACCTCGCCGGTGATGTAGCTGGACGTCTGGGGCGAGGCGAGGAACACGTAGGCCGGCGCGATCTCTTCGGGCTGGGCAGGGCGCTTCATCGGGGTCTTGCCGCCGAACTGCGCCACCTGCGGCCCCAGCTTGTCGGCCGGGTTCAGGGGCGTCCAGACCGGACCCGGAGCCACGGCGTTGACCCGGATGCCCTTGTCGATCAGGTGCGTGGCCAGCGAGCGGGTGAAGGCGTGGATGCCGCCCTTGGTCAGGGAATAGTCCAGCAGGTCCTTGTTGCCGAGCAGGCCGGTGACCGAGCCGGTGTTGATGATCGTCCCGCCCGGCGGGATCACCTTCACCGCCGCCTGGGCCATGTGGAAATAGCCGTAGAGGTTGGTCTTCAGCGTGCGGTCGAAGTGCTCGACGGTCAGGTCCTCGAAGTCCAGCACATGCTCCTGGAAGGCGGCGTTGTTGACCAGGATGTCCAGCTTGCCCAGCGCCTTGACCGTCTGTTCGACGGCGGCCTTGGCGTAGGCCGGGTCGGCGACGTCGCCGGGCAGCAGGATGGCGCGGCGGCCTTCCTGCTCGACCGCCATGCGGGTCAGGTCGGCGTCCTCTTCCTCGTCGAGATAGGCGATGGCGACGTCGGCCCCCTCGCGGGCGAACAGCACGGCGACGGCCCGGCCGATGCCGCTGTCGGCGCCGGTGATCAACGCGACCTTGCCCTCCAACTTGCCCGAGCCCTTGTAGAACGGTGCGTCGTACATCGGGGCCGGATCCAGCTTGGCCTCGATCCCCGGCTTGACCTGGTGCTGCTCGGGGAAGGGCGGCTCGGGGTAGGGGCGGGCGCCGGCCTGCATGGCGGGCTTTTCCTTCTCCTCGCCACCGTCCTTGAACGACCGCTTCTCCTTGGCGTCCAGCGGGGCCTGGATGTTGCGCTCGGCCTGGGCGACGCGGTCGGCGGCGGGTTCGAACTGCGGGGTCTCGATGTCGGACATGGCTGGCTCCCTAAGCTGGAGACGGCGAAACCGGCGGACCGTCCCTATGTTCCAAGCCTCACCGCAGGAACCGGGGTTGCCCAAGGCGTGAGCTTCGGTCACCTTCCCGGCCTCTTTGAAAGGCCCATCCGATGTCGCGTCCCGCGGCCGCGCCGGCTCCCCGCTCCGGGAAGCCGCACGGCGTCATTGTCTCCGATCTGATCGAACTGCTGCGCCTGGCCGGGCCGGTGGTGCTGTCGCGCCTGGGCATCATGGTCATGGGCCTGACCGACGCCATCGTGGTCGGCCACTTCTCGGCCCAGCAGCTGGGCTTCCACGCCATGGCCTGGGCGCCGACCTCGGTGTTCGTGACGGTGACGGTGGGCCTGCTGGTCGGGACCCAGGTGATGGGCTCGCGCGCCCTGGGGGCGGGACGGCTGCACGAGGCCGGCGCCGTGCTGCGCCGGGGCGTGGTCTACGCCTTCTGGCTGGGCCTGGCAGGCTCGGTCCTGCTGGTCCTGGCCGCCCCGCCGCTGCTGCACCACGCCGGCATCGAGAAGGCCCTGGCCGACGGCGCGACCGCGCCGCTGATCGTCTTCTCGCTGTCGATGACGCCCTACGCGATCAGCGTCGCGCTGAGCTTCTGGCTCGAGGGCCTGGGCCGGCCGGGCCTGGTCACGGTGAACATGTGGGTGGCCAACATCGTGAACCTGGCCGTCAACCTGCTGCTGGTGCCGGGGACGTTCGGCCTGCCGGCCCTGGGCGCGGTGGGCGCGGCCTGGGCGACCTTCGTGGCCCGCAACGTCTTCGCCCTGATGCTGGCGGTGGTGATCGTGCGCCTGAAGGACGCCCGGGCCATGGGCGTATTCGACAAGCCCGCCCGCGACCTTGCCGCGTCCAAGGAGCAGCGCCGGGTCGGCTATGGGGCCGGGACGTCCAACCTGTTCGAGGTCTCGGCCTTCGCGGGCATGAGCCTGATCGCCGGCTGGCTGGGCGGGCTGAACGTCGCGGCCTGGGCGGTGGTGCTGAACGTGGCGGCGGTGATCTTCATGGTCCCGCTGGGCCTGTCGACGGCCACGGCTGTGCAGGTCGGTCGGGCCCACGGCGCGCGCGATCCGGCGGGCATGAGCCGCGCCGGCTGGATCGCCTTCGGCGTCACCGCCGTCTTCGCCCTGCTGGTGGCCGTGCTGCTCGCGCCGCTGCGCCACCTGGTGGGCGGGGCCTATACCAGCGACCCAGCGGCCCTGGCCCTGATCGCGCCGGCCCTGGTGCTTACCAGCCTGTTCCTGGTGCCCGACGCCGTGCAGGTGGTCTGCGCCCAGGCGCTGCGGGCGCGGGGCGACGTCTGGGTGCCGGCCGTCACCCACATGATCAGCTACGCCCTGATCATGGGCCCCCTGGCCTGGTGGCTGGCCCTGCCGATGAAGATGGGCGTCAACGGCATCGTGGTGTCGGTGATCATCACCAGCTTCATCGCCGCGGCGTTCCTGCTGGGGCGGTACCGGATGCTGGATGTGCGGGAGCGGTGAACGTTGTGCGTCCTTCGAGGCTCGGCTTCGCCTCGCACCTCAGGATGAGGAAATCAGCAACAACGCTCCTCATCCTGAGGCGCCCGCGCAGCGGGCCTCGAAGGACGCAGTGCGTTTCAGCCTAGGCCGACGCCCCCAGGATCCAGCCCTCTTCGGTCTCCGCCTCGGCGACGACGTCCTCCGCAAGGCCCTTCGGTGGTCCGAACAGGGCGGCCAGCTTGCCGGCCTCGTCCAGCTTGGCGAAGTGTTCGGCCAGGGCGCGCACCTGGGCGGCGTCCTTGACCTCGCCGGGGGCGGGGATGGCCTTGACCAGCGAGGGATAGACCTCGGCGATCACCACCTGCACGCCCTCTAGGTCGGCCTCGTTCAGGGCCTTGAAGCCGGTCTCGAACGGCCAGACCTTGGCGGCGTCGCCGCGAGCGTCCCTCAGCCGGCGCGCGGCGGGGATGCCGACGATCGCCTGACCGCCGACCGAGCCGTTGTAATAGAGCTTCCAGATCGAGGCCGCGCCCTTGGCCGCCAGGTCCGCGTGGCGGAACTCCGGCAGGTCGTCGGGCCCGTGCTCGCGGGTCTTCTTGGGCTGCAGGGTCGTCAGGGTGTCCTTGGGCGGCACGCCCCAGAACGGGAACGGCCCGCCGGTCAGCCGACGGTTCAGCTCGGAGCCGACGCCAAAGCGGTTGTTGGTGTTGTCGGCCTTGTCCTTGACCATCTTGTTCAACTGGTCCCAGACCGCGCGCCAAGGGTGGTCGCCCTTCAGCGCCAGGGCCTGCGAGAAGCCGCGCGGGAAGCCCAGCGGGAAGTCGAAGCCGACCAGGGCCCGCTCGTTGCGCTTCTTCAGGTCGTCCAGGATCGCCGTCAGCTTGGCCTCGGCCTCCTGGCGGGTGGGCGGATTGAAGCTTTCGAAGGTCAGCCGGAACCGCACGTCGCGCTTCATCACGCCGATCCACACGGAGTCGGCGCCCGTGGTCGGCTTGGCCGCCGCGCTCCAGTCGACGATCACATAGGCGCTGAAGAGGCGCGACACGGCGGACGCTCCGTTAGGATTGAACGAAGCGCGCTTCTACTCCGGTCGAGGGCGGGCGGCTATGGGGCTTCTAGACGCTTAAGCGTTCAGGCCGCGTTCCGTTCCGCAGTTTGTTCGGCGACCAGGGCCGGAGCCGGCTGGCGGCTGAACCAGCGGACGGGCGGCTCGCAGGCCGGGCCCAGGGCAGCGCGGACGATGGCCGGCGGGCGGCGCTCTTCCGGGGTCATGAACAGGCCGTTCGACTTGACGCCCAGGCCGGCGATCTTGTGAGCGCCCAGCATGGTCAGCGGCACGGCCAGGATCAGGCCGGCCAGGATCGGCAGGGTGGCGGTCAGCAGGTCGGGCGTGAACCAGAAGGCGACGGCCAGGACCAGGCCGGTGACGCTGATCCAGCCCATGGCGGCGAAGGCTTCCTTGCCGGTCACCTTGTCGGCGTCGCGGCGCTGGGTGGCCCAGCCGCCGACCTTGCCGGCCAGGATTTCGACCAGGGCGCGGGTCTGGGTGAACATCAGCATCGGGGCGACCAAGGCCGAGAGCAGCATCTCGACGCCCAGGCCGGCCATGATCCGGCGACGGCCGCCGAAGCCCTTGATCTCGTTGGCGCGCGAGAAGACCAGGATCGAGCCCAGGATCTTGGGGCCGAACAGCAGCACGAAGGTGATGATCATCGCCCAGGCGGTGGCCTGGATCTCGCGCCAGTCGATCAGGGCGTGGGCCGCGGCTTGCAGGTCGGCCATGGTGAAGGCGGCCTTCTTCAGCTCGGGCATCAGCATGCGCGAGATGATCCCGGCCGACAGGGCCACGAACCACAGGGGCGACAGCACGTAGCTGAGCACGCCGATCACGAGGTGCAGGCGGCTCATCCAGTGCAGGCCGGGCAGGCCGATCAGCGGGACGTGCTGCACGTTGCCCCGGCACCAGCGACGGTCGCGGGTGGCGAAGTCCAGCAGGTTGGAGGGGCTCTCTTCGTACGAGCCGCCCAGATAGGGGGCCAGGTGCACGCCCCAGCCGCCGCGGCGCAGCAGGGCGCTCTCCAGGGCGTCGTGGCTCATCACCTCGCCGCCGAACGGCTTGGGGCCGTTCAGTTCGGGCAGGCCGCAGGTCTCGGCGAAGGCGCGGGTGCGCACGATGGCGTTGTGGCCCCAGAAGCTGCTTTCCGAACCCGACCACCAGGCCAGGCCGGTCCAGGCGACGCGGCCGTACAGGCGCGTGGCGAACTGCAGGGTGCGGGCGAAGATCGTCTGGCCGTTGATGATCATCGGCATGGTCTGGATCAGGCCCACGCGCGGGTGACGCTCCATGGCGTCGGCCAGGCGCACCATGGCCTCGCCGGTCATCAGGCTGTCGGCGTCCAGAATCAGCATGTGCTCGTAGTCGCCGCCCCAGCGGGCCACCCAGTCGGCCACGTTGCCGGCCTTGCGGCCCGTGTTCTGGGTGCGCTTGCGATAGAAGACGTGGCTGTTGGCCTCGCGGCGGAAGCGGGCGAAGCAGGCCTGTTCGGCCAGGGCCACGGCGGCGTCGCGGGTGTCGCTGAGGATGAAGATGTCGAAGGCGCGGCTATTGCCCGTCTCGGCGATCGAGGCGTCCATGGCGCGCAGGCGGGCGAACACCTCGGCGGCGTCCTCGTTGTGCACCGGCATCAGGATGGCCGTGCGGGCCTTGGGCTTGGGCATGGGCGAAGACGCGGAGTCGTCGATGCCGAGCGGATCCCTGGGCTTGCCCAGCAGCACGACGAAGCCGACCACGGCGGTGCAGAACCACAGGGCCAGGGCCAGGAACAGCGGGGCCAGCAGGGTGATGCAGACGGCTTCCAGGCGCGTCACGCCGCCCAGGGCGATGGTGTCGTAGGTGGCCTTCCAGCCGGCGAAGCCCATGATCGCGGTGGCGATGAACACGCCCCAGCGGCGCAGGACCAGGTTCTCTTTCGCCGTGGCGACCGGCTTGGCGTCGCCCTGCCAGAAAGCCAGCGGCTGGACCGGCATGGCCAGGGGCGCGTCGACGGGGATCTCGACCCGATCGCTCGTGGAGATCACCGTGTCGTAGGCGACGCTCCGCGAGGAGGTCAGATCGAAGAAGGCGCCGCGTTCGCTCATCAGGTCCATCGTCTCGGGCTGTCCGGTTCGGGTGGTCCGAGGCCGGGCCTCTCCGCAGAGCTTTCGAGAGGCGCGAGGTCGGCTTCACGGGGCGCGCCAGGGTCGCTAGGGATCGTGTCCGCTAGGATCGGCGTGCTCGGCTGGGCAGGTCTGGCTTTATCTCGACGACCGGCGTGGAGAGCCGCCGGCAGGTCTTAGAGTAAAACTTCGATCACAAAATCGCTACCACAATCGCCGCGCTTTTCGCACCTGCGGCAAAAAACCTTGTATGAGTGACGTGTTCGGATCGATCCGTTGACTCGTGAATTCTGCTAAGACGATGAAAATCAAAACAATATCGGCATTTTTCCTGATTGGTGCGCTCGCTGCCTGTGGACCGGGCAAGCCGGCGAAAACCACGTCCGAGGCTTCTGTGGCGGCCCCCGCGGTGGCTCCGACGGGTCCGGAATACGATTCGACGGGCGTGATCGCCGCCCTAGACGGCCAACTGGTAACGCTCGATCACGAGGGCGCGAGCGGGGCGGGACTGGTGGCCGGCCGCACCGCGTTCCAGGCCTATGGCGACATCCTGGCCGAGGCGCCGGTGACGCCCGGCGCGCGCGTGGCGTTCAAGTTCCACAAGGTCGGCGACGCCTGGGAACTGACCGAGCTGAAGACCCGCTGACGCCTAGCTAGACGAACGCCAGCAGGGCGGTCGCCAGGATCAGACCGCCCATGATCCAGTTCATCGCCCGCTCCGCGCGAGGCGGCAGCCGCGCCTTGCCGACCGCGACGCCCAGCCCCAGCCAGGCCAGGTCGACCACCACCATCACGATCACGCAGATCCCCCACTTGATCCCCAGGTCGAGGGGCGGGCGTTGCCGGACGATGGGATAGGCGGCCATCAGCGAGGCGAAGGCGATATAGGCTTTGGGGTTGGTGACGCCCAGCAGCGCGCCGCCCAGCGCGGTCTCGGCCAGGTCGGAGCCCTTGGCCTCCCCATGATCGCCGACCGGGGCCGTCGCGATCTTCCAGGCCAGGAACAGCAGATAGGCCGTGGCGATGATCGCCAGGGCGCGCTGGGCGAACGGCAGGGCCTGGACGGCCGAGAACAGGCCGGCCGCGGAAACGGCCGCCGCGACCGCTAGGCCCGCCTGCAGGCCGCCATAGAACCTCAGGCCGCCGATGAAGCCCTTGTGGCGTCCCACCGAGATCAGGGCGGCGATGCCCGGTCCCGGCGAGCCCAGCAGGACGATGGCCGCGACGGTGAACAGGGCGAGATTGGCCAGGTCGAGAAGCATCGGGAGGGCTCGGTCGAAAATCATATAAAGATATCCTTATATGATTTTCGAGAGCTGCGCCATGGAACGCCGGGTCAGGCGCAGCCGTTGATCGGGTCCAACCCAAGGACATTCAAAATGGCTGACAACACCGCGCCGCAAGACGGCTCGCGCCCCGGCGTGCTGGGCGACTTCTCCCAGGCCCAGGACCTGGGCCAGCCCGGCCATCCCGAGGACCGCGTCTCCGAGACCGACGTCAAGGAGGCCTTCCAGAACGAAGACACGCCGACCAGCCGCAAGGTCGAGCCTCTGCCCGAAGGCGAGAAACCCGACCATCTGGCCGAGCATCTCGAGACCGCGGAAGATCGTCAGGAAGCCCTGATCGACGAGAGCCTCGAAGAAAGCTTCCCGGCCAGCGATCCGCCCAGCGCCAAGCACATCACCTGAGATCGGCGGGCCGCGGACGATCCGGCCCGCCTCTTCATTTCCACCCTGAAACTTCGAGGCGGGGCCGCAAACAAGCGGCCCCGCTTTCGTCACCGCATCACGTAATTGCGGTTGCGCGGTGTCTCTCCGATGAACCTTGGCCACGACTGGCGTTCAGTCCCGGCTCAAGCGGCGGCGCGCACAACAAACATGCCGGAACGAGGTCGCCAAAGCGGCGGCCCGCCGGCAAGGAGACGAGAAGCCATGAAGAAGTTCCTGACCGCCGCGGTCGCGCTGTCCATCGTGGCTTCAGCCGGCGTCGCCAGCGCCCAACCCGGCCCGCAACGTCCCGACCAGCACCAGCAGCGGGGCCAGGACGACCGTGGTCGCCACGACAACGATCGCCATGACCAGCGCCCCGGCGACAATCAGTACGAGCGTCACGCCAGCAAGCGCTACAAGGCCCCCGGCCGCTACCAGCCGCCGCGCGGCTACCAGGCGCGCCAATGGCATCGCGGCGACAAGCTGCCGGCCAACTATCGAGGCCGGGCCTATCAGGTCGACTACCGCCACTACGGCCTGGGCGCTCCGCCGCGCGGCTACCAGTACGTCCGGGTCAACAACGACGTGGTCCTGGCGGCCGTCGCCACCGGCGTCATCAGCTCGGTGATCTTCCAGCTGTTCCAATAGGCCAACGCAAAACGCCGCCCGGTCTCTCGACCGGACGGCGCCTTGCTGTTCTCAGTCCCAGTTCAGGGCGCGGCCGTCGATCAGCGCCCGAATGCGCTGGGCGACCTCCTGATCGGGCTCCTTGGTCAAGGCGGTCTTCAGGACGAAGATCGCCTGCTCGGGCCATTGGGTGCGATCCCAGGCGTCCAGGGCGCGGTGGGCCATGTTGCGAGCCCGGATCGTCCGCCCCCGCAAACCCACCTCGATCAACGGCCAGCCCATTCCCGGAAAGCGCCTCAGGTCCTGCAGGATGAAATCGAGCGCGCTGTCGTCGGCGTAGTCTCTTCCCAGGCCCATCGCCATTCCCGGCCCTGATCCAACCCGATCCAGATCGAGTTGCTCGTGGGCCAGGGCGAGAACCTCCTGCACACGTACGGGGTCGTCGGTCCGCATCAGGAAGTACCATTCGTCGGAGCGCAGATCGCGCTGGCGACGCAGGTAATGCGGCCAGACATCCAGCCCCAATGCTTTCGCGACCTCGGCCGCCGGCCAGAAGTCCTGCCGGTCTTCGTTCAGCAGCCCCGCTTCCGCCAACTCCCGCCACTGTGGCCTGGCAAGAAAGGCCGCCGCATGGGTGCGGATCGCCCAGCGTCGCGCGGCCGTCCACGCAGCTTTGTCGCCTTCGATCCCCGCCTCGAAGCCCTGGATCGTCCGCACTTGCAGAAAACGACGCAAGTCCGTCGAGGGCAGGGCGGCGACATGCTCGACATAGAGCCGCGTCGCCTCGGCGCCGTGGGCGTAGTCGTCCATGTCTTCGGCGGGGCCGCCTTCGATCAGAGCGTCGAGCAGCGCGCCGGCTCCGTTCAGGAGAGCTTCGCTGGGCGCGGGCGCTTGCAAGGCGTCGAGCAGTCGGCCCTCGATCGCGCAGGCGTAGGCGATTTCCTCGGTCATGATGGTGTTGCGGTAGCCCTCCTCCAGCAGCCATCGCCGGAGGTCGGGGTCCTGGATATCGCGCAGCCGTCGCACCGCTTGGATCCTGCCCCAGCCATGGGTCGATTGGGCCAGGGCCCAGATCGCCTGCTCTGAAGCGGCCGCATCGGGCAGCATGTGCGACATGGCCACGGCGCTGAACAGCGTCAGCTCCTCGTAGCGGCCGAGATGAAGCACCAGGTCGCGATCGACGGCGCGCGACGTCACGCCCAGCAGGCCGATGGCCAGCTTGACGGCCGACAGCTCAGGCGACTGGCGCGCGATGCGTCGGGCGATAGCGGCCACGGCGACAGGGTCCAGCTTGGTCTGGATCACCTGAGGCAGAAAGCCGTCGATCACGCCCAGCACGTCGGCGTCGGCCATCAAGCCGTGCAGATGCGCGAAGGCGTCCGCGCCGGGCTTGCGCACCAGCCTTCCCAGCGCGGCCAGCAGGGTTCGCGCCGAAATCTGCTTCGTCGAACGATCAGGCTCGCCAAACAGGGCGTCCTTGATCCCGGCCGCCCACTGAAGGTCTTCGGGCTCACCGGATTGATGCGCGTCCAGCTCCAGCTCCTGGTCGACCTTCTGGACGCCCATCGCCGAGGTGATTTGGTCGTAGAGGCTCGAGGCGTCCGCCGGCCATGGGGCGGGCAGGGCGTCGAAGGTCGGCGCGGCCCGGCGCCGGGCAAACGGATTGATGATCGGCATTCGCTTTCCCCAATCGATCGCCGGACGCTTTCGCGCCCGGCGATCTTCTAGCCCTTCACGCAAACGACCTGGCGCAGCGTGTGGACGATGTCCACCAGGTCGCTCTGGGCGGCCATGACGGCGTCGATGTCCTTGTAGGCCATCGGCGTTTCGTCGATCACGTCGGCGTCCTTGCGGCACTCGACGCCGGCGGTGGCGGCCACGTGGTCGGCGATCGTGAACCGCCGCTTGGCCTCGTTCCGGCTCATCGCCCGTCCGGCCCCGTGCGAGCACGTGCAGAACGAGTCCGGGTTGCCCCGGCCGCGCACGATGAACGACTTGGCGCCCATCGAACCCGGAATGATCCCCAGCTCTCCGTCCTTGGCCGAGACCGCCCCCTTGCGGGTGAGGAACACGTCCTTGCCGAAGTGCTTTTCCCGCGACACGTAGTTGTGGTGGCAGTTCACCGCATGCTCCGTGGTCACGAGGTCGGGGAAGGTCCGCTTCAGCACCGACAGCACCTGCTCCATCATCACCTCGCGGTTGGCCAGGGCGTACTTCTGCGCCCAGGACACGGCCCGCACGTAGTCGATGAAGCCCTCGCTGCCTTCGGCGAAGTAGGCCAGGTCCTCGTCGGGCAGGTTGATGTACCAGCGCCGCATCTCGTACTTGGCCCGCTCGATGAAGTAGGTCCCGAACCGGTTGCCGACGCCCCGCGAGCCCGAGTGCAGCATCACCCAGACGTCGCCCGCCTCGTCGATGCAGAGCTCGACGAAGTGGTTGCCGGTGCCCAGCGTGCCCAGGTGGCCGAAGCCGCGCGGGTGGGCCGCCTTCGGATGCCGGGCCACGACGTCGTCGTAGCCGGCCTTCAGGCCCGCCCACTTCTCGGCCGCGGCCGCCGGAGGCTCGACCTGCCAGGCGCCCTTGTCGTTGCGCCCGCCGTTGTCGGTCCGGCCGTGCGGCACCGCCGCCTCGATGTCCGAGCGGACGCCGAACAGGTTGTCGGGCAGGTGCTCGGCGCGGATCGAGGTGCGCACCGCCATCATGCCGCAGCCGATGTCGACGCCCACGGCGGCCGGGATGATCGCCCCCTTGGTGGGGATCACCGAGCCGACCGTCGCGCCCATCCCCCAGTGCACGTCGGGCATCACCGCCACGTGCTTGTGGATGAAGGGCAGGGCGGCGACGTTGCGCAGCTGCTTGAGGGCGGAGTCCTCGATGGGCACGCCATGCGTCCACGCCTTGATCGGCGCGCCGTCGCTTTCGATGTGTGTGAAGCCGCTCATGGGCTTCTCCTTTTCCAAACCGCCCCTCCTGGCGACTTGGTCGGAGAACTTCCCGCACAAAACGAAGAAACCCCTCCGGCCAGGCCAGGAGGGGCTCCTACGAACATCCCGAGTTCAGACGAACCCTAGACCGGAACCCCTACCGACGCGCACGCGCCCATCTGTTCGACCAGGCGGTCAAACTGATTGAGTGCGGGCAAATAGGTCGGGGCTTTGTGCGCCATGGTCCTCTTCCTTCGGGAGGCGGGCGATTACAGCGTTCGCCCAAAGCTGGGAAGAGGCAAAATTCAAGGTTGTGCGAAGCGTGGCCTCAAAGCCACGCTTCGCGGCGCCTAGTGGTCGGCCGGCGGCGTTTGCGGCGCGTCGCCCTGGCTCTGGGCCTTGCGCTTGGCCATGGCGGTCTTCAGTTCTTCCAGGGTGATCTTGCCGTCGCCGTCCGCGTCGGCCAGGGCGAAGCGCGCCTCCTTGCGGCCGGCGGCGACCCACTCGGCCTTGTCGATCCCGCCGTCGGCGTTCTTGTCCCAGGCCTTGTGGATCTTCTCGGGCGACGGCATTTGGGCCAGGGCCGAGCCGGCCGAGAGGGCGGCGAGGGTGGTCAGGGCGAGAGCGGCGATCTTGCGGCGCATATGGTGTCCTTCGAGGTGCGTCCCTTGTGGCGACCATCAGCGCGGCATCTTGCGGCGGTATTACGGCTCGCGGCGAGATTGGGGCGGGCGGGGCTTCTGGGCGGCGGTAGGCTCGGCGGACGACGGCGCGCCGTCGTGAACGTGCACGGCGCCTGAGCCGTCGATGGCGATCGTTATCGGCCTGGGCTTGGCGGGCGGCGCGGGAACCGCCAGCGGAAAGTCGATCCGAACCGCCGTGGTCAGGCCCCAGACCACCACCGCCAAGGCGACAGCGGCCAGCGCCAGCCCGAGCGCGCGCTTGCCGTCCATGCCTAGTGCTTGCCGCGATCGCGGCCGAAGTTCGGTTCGGCGCTTTCCTGGCCGGCGGCGACGATGCCGCGGCGGATGGCCCGGGTGCGGGTGAAGTGGGCGTGCAGGGTGTCGGCGTCGCCCCAGCGGATGGCGCGGCTCATGGCCTGCAGGTCCTCGGTGAACCGGCCCAGCATCTCCAGCACCGCGTCCTTGTTGGCCACGAAGATGTCGCGCCACATGGTCGGATCGCTGGCGGCGATGCGGGTGAAGTCGCGGAAGCCCGAGGCCGAGAACTTGATCACCTCGCTCTCGGTGACGTTCTCCAGGTCGGCCGCGCTGCCGACGATCGTGTAGGCGATCAGGTGGGGCAGGTGGCTGACGACGGCCAGCACCAGGTCGTGGTGCTTTTCCTCCATCAGCTCGACCTGGGCCCCGAAGGCGCGCCAGAAGGCCGACAGCTTGGCGACGGCGGCGGCGTAGTGCTCGTCGTCGCTTTCGAACGGCGTCAGGATCGTCCAGCGGTTCTCGAACAGCTCGGCGAAGCCGGCGTCGGGGCCCGACTGTTCGGTGCCGGCGATCGGGTGGCCGGGGATGAGGAACACCTGGGCCAGGGCCTCGGCATGCGCCCGGAAGGCCTCGGCGACGTTGGCCTTGGTCGAGCCCACGTCGGTCAGGGTGGCGCCGGGCTTCATGTGCGGGGCCAGGGCCGCGACGATCTCGGGCGTCGACAGCACCGGGGTGGCGATCACCACCAGGTCGGCGTCCTTGACGGCGTCGGCGATGTCGTCGGTCACATGGTCTGCGATGCCCAGTTCGACCACGCGGGCCCGATGGCTGGCGCTGGCGTCGGCCACGGTGATTTCGCCCACCACGCCATGGGCGCGGGCGGCGCGGATGATCGAGCCGCCGATCAGGCCGCAGCCGATCACGGTCATCTTCGGGTAGAGGATACCGGGATGGCTCATCGGGTCACGAACTCGCGCAGGAGCTCGACCACGGCGCGGTTGTGCTCTTCCAGGCCCACGGTGACGCGGATGGCGTTGGGCAGGTTGTAGTTGGCCACGGCGCGGACCAGATAGCCCTTCGACGCCAGGAACGCCTCGGCCTCCGGGGCGGTCTTGCCGGGCGTGGCTGGGAAGTTGATCAGCACGAAATTGGCGGCCGAGGGCGTGACCTCCAGGCCCAGGCCGCCGACCTGCTGGGTCAGCCAGGCGCGCCACTGCTCGACCAGGGCGACCGAGCGTTGCTGGAACTCGATGTCGGCCAAGGCGGCGATGGCCGCGTCCTGGGCCGGGATCGAGGTGTTGAACGGCGGGCGGATGCGCTCCAGAGGATCGATGATCCCGGCCGGTCCATACGCCCAGCCCACGCGCAGGGCGGCCAGGCCGTGCAGCTTGGAGAAGGTGCGCGTGACGATGACGTTCTCGGCCGTGCGGGCCAGGTCCAGCCCGTCCTCGAAGCGCGGATCGGTGCAGAACTCGGCATAGGCGCCGTCCAGCACCAGCACCACGGACGGGGGCAGGGCGGCGTGCAGGGCGCGGATCTCCTCGCCTGTCAGCCAGGTGCCGGTGGGGTTGGCGGGGTTGGCGATGAACACCAGGCGGGTGCGCTCGTCGACGCACTTGACGATCTCGTCGACGTCGACGCGCTGGCCCGGCTCCTTGGCGAAGCGGACCTCGCCCTGGCAGGCGCGCGCGCCAATGGCGTAGGCGGCGAAGCCGTGCTCGCCCTGGACGATATTGTCGCCCGGCTCCAGATAGACCTGGTTCAGCAGGGCGAAGATCTCGTCCGAGCCGTCGCCCAGGGTGATGCGCTCGACTTCCAGGCGGTAGTGGGCGGCCAGGGCGGCGCGCAGGGCTGCGCCTTTGCCGTCGGGATACATGTGCATCCGGTCGACGGCGTCGCGATAGGCGGCCTTGGCCTTGTCGCTGCTGCCCAGGATGTTCTCGTTGCTCGACAGCTTCACCGGATGGGCGACGCCCTCGATCTTCGACTTGCCGCCCACATAGGCGGCGATGTCGAGGATGCCCGGCTTGGGCGTGGGGCGCGGCGCGGCGAAGCGGTCGGTGGTCGGAGCGGTCATCGAGGGAACTCGGTCGGCGAAGAGGCGGTCTTCTTACACGTCGAAGGGTGTCGGCGCAGCCCCGATGACGCCCGTAAGGGAACCGGGGGCGCGAGCCAGGCGCTCGTCGCCGGCCTGGTAGAAGCCCAGCAGCGAGAACAGCTTCAGCCCGCCGGCCTCGGCGACCAGCTCGGCCGCCACGCCGTCGGTGGACAGGGCGTCGATGATCACGCCCGCGCCCTTGGGGCTGTCGGTGACCCAGAAGGTCTGGTCGCCGCCGGTGGGCTCGACCTCGACCTCGGCCACGGCGAACGCCACCTGGGGGCCCCAGCTTTCCAGGCAGGGCAGGGCGGCGAAGATCTTCAGCTTCGGTTCGGCCAGCAGCCGGCCCCACCAGGCGCTGTCCGGTGCCAGGGCCAGGACGCTGACGCCCCACGGCGTCTTGGCGGCGGCCAGGGCGTCCTTGTCGGTGGCGACCACGGTCATCGGCGGCGCGACGCCGAACCGCAGACGGGTCAGCTCGACGGCGCGGGCGGGATTGGGGCCGCCCCAGACGGTCAGGTGATAAGGGCCCTGGCGGGTCAGGCTGTCGGACATCAGCTCGCGCCAGATGCGGATGACCAGAGCGTCGCTGGCGGCGGTGCGGGGGGCGGCCAGCAGCTTGCGGACGATCAGGGCCTCGCGGCCGGGGCGCAGGCCAAAGCCGGTGTCGCCGGCCGCCTGCTTGGCCGCCGCGACGGCGCGCGCCAGGCCGGCCCGCTCGTCCAGCAGGGCCAGAAACTCACCGTCGATGGCGTCGATACGCCATCGGACCTCATCCAGCGAAGGCGTCGCGTCGCCTGCGTCGCTACCCATGATTTATCCCCGAAATTGGAGGCCGGACCATAGACTTTGCCGCCGGAGGCGCAATAGGGCGCGTTCCTGGGAATAAACTTGCGCTCGGAGAACCTTGGTCACGCACAATGGATGCACGAGTCCGTGGCGTTTTCGACGCTCTCTGTGTAGCTAGTGACGGTTGTGTGTCGCGATGCGATACGTCTTGCTTGAATTCTGTGTCGCGCCATGATACGTTTTGCGTCCAGGTGCGGACGACGCGAATGGCGATCCACAGCTTCAGGGACGAGCGGGCGAAGGCGATCTTTGACGGGGTCAATCCCGGCAAGGGTTTCCCTTCCGACCTGCTGCGTCCGGCGAAGCGGAAACTGGAGATGCTGCAAGCGGCGACCGTTCTGGACGATCTCCGGATTCCTCCAGGCAATCGCTTGGAGGCGCTTTCAGGCGATCGGACGGGGCAGCATTCGATCCGCGTGAACGACCAGTTTCGTCTGGTGTTTAGGTGGACCGAGGCTGGCCCGGCCGACGTGGAGTTCGTCGACTATCACTAGTGAGGTTCGAGAAACCTCTGGGCTACCGAGCGGCATAGGCCGCGAGTGTTGCGGCAAAGGCCGCTGGGACCAGGGAGATTGCGATGACCAACATCGCCGACTCCGCAGATCCTCTGGCCCCGGTCCATCCGGGCGAGATTCTGCTGGAGGAGTTCATCAGGCCGTTCGGCCTTTCGCCGGGAAAGACGGCGACGCGTCTGCACATCGCACGGCCACGTATCGAGAAGCTGGTGCGCGGCCAGACACCGGTGACCGTCGATACGGCGCTGCGCCTGGAAAAGCTGTTCGGCGCCACTGCGCAGTTCTGGCTCAATCTCCAGACCCGCTACGATCTGGAGATGGCTAAGCGGACGCTGACGGACGACATAGCCACGATCGAACCGATCGAGGCCGCGGCTTAGCGGCCGAGTTAGTACACCCGCGGCGCCGGGCCCGTGTCGAACAGGCCGAGCCGCGTGCGGCCGTTCTCGAACTTCAGGGTGGCCGACAGGGTCGGGTCGCGGCCCAGGGCCTGGGCCACCGCCGCTGCTGCGGCTTCGGGACTCTTCAGCGCTTGGCCGGGCGTCGGGATCTCGCGGACCGTGACGTCCAGCGCGCCGCGCAGGCGGCCGTCGTCGTCCACCGTCAGCGCCCCGGACTTGGCTTCCAACAGCGCCTCGCCGGCGTTCAGCTTGCCCTGCTGGACAGTCAGCGTGCCGCCGGCGTCGGACCAGTCGTTGACCGCGTCGGACCAGCTGGTCCCGTGCAGGGCGCTGATCTTGCTGACCTTGGAATCCCAGATCAGGTCCGCGGTGCGGTCGGCGGCGATGCGGCCCAGCAGGCCGGTGAAGCGGGCTTTGGCGCCCTTGGCCTCGAAGAAGATCGCGCCCTGGTCGTCGGGACCGGGGCGGACGTGCAGTTGCAGGCCCGCCGTCGACAGCAGCGGGAACGGCGCGGCGCCGGCGACCGGCGTGAAGACCAGGTTCGCGCCCTCGACCGAGATTCGCGGCGGATACTGGTCGAAGCCGGCGAAGCTGGCGCGCAGGGCCTGGCCCGTGATGGCCACGTCGCCGTTGATCGGCCGGGTCATGACCACGCCCTGGGGCGCGACGACCACCCAATGGCCGATGTCGTAGGCGTTGGCCTCGCCGTTCAGTTCCGGCGCCCGCAGGGCCCAGCCCGAGGGCTCGGCGACCCGGGCGTTGACCAGCTTGACGTCCATGCGGAACGGGTAGCCGCTGAACGTCCGGCTTTCCCACGACATGTCGTAGCCGCGCGATTTCAGCGACAGGGCGGTGGCGTCCATCCGCTGCTCGGCCTGGCCGCGTAACCACAGCCATCCGATGCTCCATCCGATGGCGACGATGGCCAGGATGACGAAAGGGGCCAGCAGACCGCGACGCCGGGGCTTGCGGGACTGGGCGGCGGCGTTATGGGTCATGGAATGGGCGGCTCCGGTCGGGAACAGTGATGAGCTTGGTAGATAACGGGGCAGGCAGCGAAGACCGCTGGGTGTTCGGATATGGATCGCTGATGTGGCGGCCCGGGTTCCCGTTCATAGAGCGAAGAACGGCCGTGCTCCATGGGCGCCGCCGGGCCTTCTGCATCTATTCGGTCCACCACAGGGGCACCTATGAGCGGCCGGGCCTTGTGCTGGGCCTGGCGCCGGGCGGCGCGGTGCGCGGCGTGGCCTATCGGGTGGCCGGGGCGGAATGGCCCGAGGTCTACGCTTACTTGCGCGAACGCGAGCAGCCGACCGAGACCTATTTCGAGGCCTGGTCCGATCTGAAGATTGACGGAAACGGCAAGGTGAAGTCGCTGGTCTTCCTGTCGGACATGAAGCACGCCCAGTGGGCGGGCGCGCTGACCCTGGACCAGCAGGCCGAACTGATCGCCGGGGCCACCGGGTTGTCGGGCCGCAACATCGACTATCTGCGCGACCTGGTGATGCACCTGCGCGAGGACGGCGTACGCGACCACGCCATGGAGTCGCTGCTGAAGATGGTCGAAGCGCGCGAGGCGGCCTAGGGCCGGCCGGCCCGCAAGGCTTCCAACCGACCGTAGACCTCCGCCAGTCGTCGCTCGCAAATCTCGCGCAACGCCGGCGTCGCCGCTTGCTGCTTGTCCTGGGCGTCAGGGGCGAAGGCTTGCTCGGGCGTCTTGGCGTCGCGGACCGTCGCGGCGCGCATGGCTTGGGCCTCGGCTTCCGAAGGCGTCACCCCGAAGTGCGGCAGGACTTCCGTGAACAGCGCCTCGGGGAGCTGGCGGTAGTTCACCAGCCGCCCGCCGCCCGCCGGATAATGACGCGCCGCGCCTTCGCAGACCGCCGCCAGCACCCGGGCGCAGTAGTCGTCGTCGGGCACGCCGTCCGGCAGGTCGATCCCGAAGGTCGACGGCGGGACCAGGCTGGGCACCATCTGGACGCCCCGTCGCCGGGTCTGCGAGACCAGCACCTCGACCGGGTCGCGATACAGGAACACCCAGGGCGTGTCGGGAAAGGCGCGTCGGAACAGCGGCAGGTCCAGGCTGTGCCAGCAGTCCAGCTTGAGGAACAGGCGGGTCTCGCCGTTCCGCGCCTGGCCCAGGGCGGCGACCATGGCGCGCAGCAGGGCGACCTTGGCCTCGTCGTCGAGATCGGCGCGGCGGACGATCGCGTTGATCGGAGCGGCCTCGGACAGCACGACATTGGCCGGGGAGGCGGCCAGCATCTGCGCCGCGAGGGTCGAACCGCAGCGCGACATGTGGAAGATCAAGCCGGCGGGTTCCCGGGCGGGCAAGGCGTCGGCCCAGGCCGCCAGGTCGCCGAGCGGCGTACGGACGCCGAACAGCCGGCTGAAGGGCAGATGGCGTTGGCGGGTCAGGGAGTCGTGGAAGAACGACTCGGTCAGGCGCCGCCGGCCGAAGCGAAGCCAGGCGACGGTGGCGGGGTCGTCGATCTGGGCGAGGTCGACGGGCAGCCAGCCTGGCGAGGGCTTGAAACCGTCGACCAAAGGCGGTCGAGGCGGGGCATAGAGCAGGTCCTTCACCGTCTCGGCGTCCAGGTCGAGGTCCCTGGCCCTTGCCGCCTGGGCCAGCCGCGCGGCGAAGACCGCGAAGTCCTCGATGTCGCCCAGTTCGTCCTGGAGAGCAGGGGCCGGCAGAACCAGGGCGCGCAGGGACAGCAGCGCGTCCACCGCAGGCGTCTTGGTCTCCAGGCTCGCCGGCATCGCCTCTCCCGTCCGCACTTGTGAGGCCGCTCGCGGCTCGATAGCGTCACTGGATGGCGTTCCCGGACAGATTGCAACTGCCGCTGAGCTTCGACCCGGCCCTGCTGCGGCGCGACCTGGACGCCCTGTCGGCCACGCCCTGGACCGCGCACTTCGTCGAGCAGAACTACGAGGGCGACTGGAGCGTGATCCCGCTGCGCTGCGCGGCGGGCGAGACCCATCCGATCCGGATGATCTATTCGGACCCGACGGCCACGACCTTCGTCGACACGCCCATGCTGGCGGCCTGTCCCCATTTTCGCGCGGTGATCGCCGCCTTCGCCTGCCCGGTGCGCAATGTGCGGCTGATGCGGCTGACGCCGGGGTCGATCATCAAGGAGCACACCGACCTTGACCTGGGCGTCGAGGGCGGTGAGGCGCGTGTGCACATCCCGGTGACCACCAGTCCGGAGGTCGAGTTCCTGCTCAACCGAACGCGGGTCGAGATGAAACCGGGCGAGACCTGGTACCTGCGTCTCGGCGACCCGCACGCCGTGGCCAATCGCGGGTCCAGCGACCGCGTGCACCTGGTGCTGGACCTGGTGGTCGACGACTGGCTGACGGGGTTCTTCGACGAGGCCCTGGCGGAGGCCTAGAGCCCCTCGTCCTCCAGGGCCTTGGTCGCGGTGTCGATCCGGGTCTGCAGCTCGCGCATGAATTCGCCGCGCTTCAGGCCGGCGGGGATCGGGGGCAGGTATTCGAAGACGATCGTGCCGGGCGGCATCAGGAACTTGCCCCGGGGCCAGTGCACGCCGCAGTTCAGGGCCATCGGCGTGACCGGCAGGTTCAGCTCGCGATAGAGCGCCGCGATGCCGGGCTTGTAGTCGCCGGGCTGGCCGACCGCGCCGCGCGTGCCTTCGGGGAAGATCACGACTTGGCGGGTTTCCTTCATGCGGTTGACGGCGTCGCGCACCAGCTTCTTCAGCGCGGCCGAATGACCCGCGCGGTCGACGACGATCATGCCGGCCTTCAGACCGTGCCAGCCGAACAGCGGCACCATCAGCAGTTCCTTCTTCATCACGAAGCAGGCGTCGGGCAGCAGGGCGAACTGGCTGAAGACGTCGAACATCGACTGGTGGTTGGGCGCGACCAGCGCCGGCCCGGTCGGCCGGTATTGCTCGCCGCGCACCTCGACCTTGATGTCGGCCAGCCAGCGCAGGCCCCAGATCAGGCCCTTGGACCAGGTCGACAGCGACCAGGTGTTGGCGCGGCGGGGAAGGGGATAGGTGACGATCATGCCGATGGCCCAGGCCGCCGACCAGAGCCAGAAGAACAGCTGGAACAGGAACGAACGCAGATAGATCAAGACGCTTCCTTCGCCGGAGCCGGTCCGGCCTTTTCCTTGGGACCCAGGCTGAGGAACGCCTCACGGCCCAGGATCGCCAGGTACTTGCAGTATTCCACGATCATCCGCCGGGCGCTCGTGCCGCCTTTCCACCAGCGGTGGGCGTTCAGGCTCTCGGTGACCACGGGGTAGGGGTGCAGCTCCACGTCGGGCATGGCGGCGTGCAGCTCCAGCATCGAGCGCGGCATGTGGTAGTCGGCGGTGACCACGATCAGGCTGTGATAGTCCTTGGCCTTGGCCCACTCGGCGGACTCGCTGGCGTTGCCGATGGTGTCGGCGGCCGCGTAGCCCAGGTCGATGCAGCATTCGTAGATCGGCCGCACGGCCTTGGTCACGCCCAGCACGTCTTCGCGCGAGGCTTCCCGGTTGACGCCGGAGATCAGCAGGCGCTTGCCCTTGCCGGCTTCCAGCAGCTTGGTCGCCGCCTCCAGCCGCAGGTTCGAGGCGCCGGTCAGCGCCACCACCCCGTCCGACACCGGCGGTTCGGCGGGCGGCGTGGATTGGTCGACGCGGCTGGTGAAGGCCAGCAGGCCGACGAACCAGACCATCACCACGATCAGCAGCGCTGCGATGCTCTTCACGGCATGCCTCTCAACAGGCGCAGGGAAGCGGCGCGGGCCGCGATCCCGGCCACCAGCGCCGCCACCAACGGGCAGGGCAGGGGCGCCAGAAGATCGATCCAGGCCAGCGGCAGGACCGGCGTCAGTCCCTGGCCGCCCCCCGCGAGCCGCGCCGCCGCTCCGATCATGGCCGCGCTGGCCCCGCCCAGCAAGCCGGCGATGAAGGCCATGCCCGCGAAACGGTTCTGGAAGAGGTTGGCGATGAAGCCGTCCTCAGCGCCGGACAGGTGCAGCACCTCGACGATGTCGTGGCGCGCGGTCAGGGCGGCGCGGGTGGCGAACACGATCACGGCGGCGGCCGCGGTGGCGATCAGGGCGAACACGCCGATGGCGGCCCAGCCGGCCAGGCGCGCGGCGTGCTCGATGTCGGCGATCCAGCGGCTGTGGTCGTCGACCACGGCGTCGACATTGGCCTCCTTCAGCGCCTTGGTCAGGGCGGCGGCGGTGGCGGGGGCCTTGGGATCGAGGTCCAGGGTCACCAGGCGCGGCACGGGCAGGTCGGCGATCAGCGCCTCGCGGCCGATCCATGGCTCGAGCAGGGCCTCGGCCTTGTCCTTGGGCAGGGCGCGGGCCTCGCTGACGCCCTTGACGCCCGACAAGGTCTCGGCCGCGCGGGCCGCGGCGCTGTCGGGGCTTTCGCTGGCGCGGGGGCGGACCACCACGGTGGCCGAGCCCGTCAGTTGGGCGGTCCAGCCGGTGGCGGCGCGGGTCGAGGCGATCGCCGCCAGGGCCGTCAGGCAGGCCAGGAAGCACAGCACCGCGACCACGAACAGCAGCGAGCCGTCGCGCGCGTCGCGCGGCGGCAACAGCTTGCCGGGCTTCCAGCGGGCGACGGAGAACTCGCTCACGCGTCGTCCTCCTCGTCTTCGTAGTTGTCGTCGTCCTCGTAGGCGTAGGCCTGGCCGGGGTCCTCGTCGGCGAAATCGACCAGGCGGCCCTGCTCCAGATGCAGGGTGGGGCGGTTGGCGCGCGCCACCAGGTCCTCGTCGTGGGTGGCGATCAGCACCGTGGTGCCCAGGCGGTTCAGTTCGACAAATAGTCGCAGCAGGCGCAGCGACATGGCCGGATCGACATTGCCGGTCGGCTCGTCGGCCAGCAGCACGTCGGGGCGGTCGACCACGGCGCGGGCGATGGCCAGGCGTTGCTTCTCGCCGCCCGACAGGGTGGCGGGCAGGGCGTGCATGCGGTCGCCCAGGCCCACCCACTGCAGCAGCTCGGCGACGTCCTCGCGATAGGTGTTGGGCTTGCGGCCGGCGATGCGCAGCGGCAGGGCGGCGTTGTCGAACACCGACAGATGGTCCAGCAGGCGGAAGTCCTGGAACACCACCCCGATCCGGCGGCGGATGAACGGCAGGTCCTCGGGCCGGGTCAGGCTGATGTCGCGGCCGAACAGCTCGACGCGGCCTCGTGACGCACGGTGGGCCAGGTAGATCAGCTTGAGCAGCGAACTCTTTCCCGCGCCCGACGGGCCGGTGAGGAAATGGAAAGACCCTGGGTGTAGGGTGAACTTGAGATCGCTGAGCGTTTCCGGCCCGCGTCCGTACCGCATCGAAACACCTTCGAAGCGGACGACCGGGGCGGTGTCGCCATCCTGGACGTCATCGATGCGCAAGGGTGTGTCGCTGGGTCGTGTGGACATGGCTGGCAAAATCGGCGACCTCGTGTGTAGGAGCGGGGAGCGTCCGATTCGCGGCCATGATACTGACCTGCCCAGAGTGCGCCAGCCGCTATTTCGTCGATGACTCCAAGGTCGGCGCGGCTGGCCGTGTCGTGCGCTGCGCCTCCTGCGGCGCGCGCTGGACGGCGCGCAACGAAGAAGCCCTGGATCTGTTCGAAGAGCCTTCGGCCGCCGACCTGGCGTCCGAGCCGAACCTGACCGCGCTGGACGGCGCGTCCAACCCCGCCGACGATCCCGAGACCCCGGTCGACCAACTGCCGGGCGAGGAACTGCCCAAGGTGTTCCGGGCCCGCGCCGACGCCGAGCGCCGCCTGAAGGAAGCCAAGACCGCCGGCATCGTCTGGGGCGGCATGGTCGCGATGATGCTCCTGCTCATGGGCGGCGCCTGGCTCTACAACATCAAAATCGCCAAGCTATGGCCAAGCACGGCGGGGGCTTACGCCTTTGTGAACCATCCCGTGAACACCGTCGGCCTGGTGGTCGAGGACCTGAAGGCCGAGCCGACGATGCAGAACGGCCACGCGGCCATCACCATCACCGGCGTGCTGCGCAACATCACCGATCATCAGGTCGTCACGCCGCCGCTGCGCGTGGCCCTGCTGAACGAAAACGGCAAGCGGGTGGCCGGGAAGCTGGCCGCCGCCGCCGATCCGCTGATTCCGCCCAGCCAGACCCGGCACTTCTCGGTGACCCTGCTGGACCCGCCCCGCACGGCCAACACCCTGGAAATCGGCTTTGCCCTGGAGCCCGGCGCGGCCAAGCACGCCGGTCCGGCGGGCCATGTCGAGAAGGCCTCCAACCCCGAGGCGCCGTCGTTGCGCGGGGCCCAGGATCAGCCGGCCGAGCTGGCGGCGGGCGCGGAACCCGCGGCTCACGAGGCGCAAGGGGCTGGACATGAGGCCCCTGGTCATGAGACCGGAGCGGTCGAACCGGCCCCGGCCGACCATCATTGACCAAGAAATCCTGAAATGACCGAACGCCCCGCCCCCGAAGTCCTGATTTCTCAGGAAGAAATCGCCGAGCGGGTGGAAGCCCTGGCCAAGGCCATCGCCCCGCGCATCGACAACGACACCGTCGTCGTCTGCCTGCTGACCGGCGGCCTGTGGTTCGCCGCCGACCTGACCCGGGCCCTGTGGCGCGCCGGTCGCGACGTCCGCTTCGACGCCCTGTGGCTGGCCTCCTACCATGACGAACGCAAGAGCTCGGGCCGCTGCGAGGTCCGCGCCGACCTGCAGCGCCCGCTGATCGGCCGCCGCGCCCTGGTGGTCGACGACGTGCTCGACACCGGCCTGTCGCTGGGCGAGGCCGCCAAGCTGGTCAAGGACGCCGGCGCCAGCGAAGTCCTGACCGCCGTCTTCGCCCGCAAGCCCTGGGACAAGCCGCGCATCGAGCCCGACTTCATCGCCTGGGAAGCCCCGGCCCGCTACCTGGTCGGCTACGGCCTGGATGACGAAGGCAAGAGCCGCGGCCTGCCGTACATCGGCGCGATGGACTAAGACTGTCTTTGGGGGCGGTGGCTCACCCACTTGCCCCCACCTGACCGCTACGCGGTCTGTCCGCCCCCATAGGGGGCGGAGGACGCCGCGCACGGCTCCTCTTCCCCCTGTGGGGGAAGACGGTCGCGAAGCGACCCGTAGGGGGCAAGTGCTAGCCGCTTAAACCCACTCCGGCGTTACATCCCGCGCCAGCATCTCCTCGTACGACGGCCGCGCGCGGATCACCGCGAACCGGTCGCCGTCGACCAGCACCTCGGGCACCAGCGGACGGGTGTTGTACTCGCTGGCCATGGCCGCGCCGTAGGCTCCAGCCGACATGAAGGCCACCAGGTCGCCGGGCCCGAACGGCGGCAAGGCGCGGTCGCGGGTGAAGGTGTCGCCGGTCTCGCAGATCGGGCCGACGACGTCGTAGGTCGTCTCGCCGCCGCGCTTGATGACCGGCCGGATGTCGTGGAAGGCATCGTACATGGCCGGCCGCACCAGGTCGTTCATGGCCGCGTCGATGACCAGGAACTTGCGGCCTTCCGGACGCTCGTGGACGTGGATGACCTCCGACACCAGCACGCCGGCGTTGGCGGCGATGACGCGGCCGGGCTCGAAGGCCAGCGTCACGGGCAGGCCCTTGGTGACCTCGCCGACCATCTTGGCGAAGTCCGCCGGCGACGGCGGTTCGGGGTGGTTGAAATAGGGCACGCCCAGGCCGCCGCCCAGGTCCAGCCGTTCGACGTGCAGGCCTTCGCCCAGCAGCTGTTCGACCAGGCCCCGCATCTTGGTGAAGGCCTGGCGCATCGGCGTCAGGTCGGTGATCTGGCTGCCGATATGGCAGGCCACGCCGATCGGCTCCAGATTGGCGTTGTTGCTGGCGTTGGCGTAGAGGCGCGCGGCCTCGGCGAACGACACGCCGAACTTGTTCTCGGACTTGCCGGTGGCGATCTTGGCGTGGCCTCCAGCCGCGACGTCGGGATTGACCCGGAACGCCACCTTGGCCTTGACGCCCAGCTCGGCCGCGACGGCCGCGATCAGGTTCAGCTCGGGCTCGGATTCGACGTTGATCTCGGCGACCCCGGCCCGCAGCGCGAAGGCGATCTCGCCGCGCTTCTTGCCCACGCCCGAGAACACGATCCGCTCGCCGGGGATGCCGGCGGCCAGGGCGCGGCGGACCTCGCCCTCCGAGACCGTGTCGGCGCCGGCGCCCAGATTGCCCAGCACCTTCAGCACCGCGACGTTGGAATTGGCCTTCACCGCGTAGGCGATCAGCGGGTCGACGACACCGGCGGCGGCCAGGGCGTCGCGGAACACCGTGAAGTGCCGCTCCAGGGTGGCGCGAGAATAGACATAGACCGGCGTGCCGACCTCGCTGGCGATCTTGGCCAACGGGACGCCTTCGCAGGCCAGGCCTTCGGGGCCGTATTCGAAATGGTTCAAGGGTCTTCGGGGCTCTCTGGAACTTCAGCCCCCAACCTCCGTCTTCCCGGCGAAGGCCGGGATCCAGATTCATCAGGGGCCTCTCATGGCTTCACCTGGGCCCCGGCCTTCGCCGGGGAGACGGGAACCAATGCAAACTTGGTGAGGTCGTCAGTTGGGCTGCGAGCTGGGGAAGCCGGCGCCCGACGGGCCGCCGAAGGGGTCGGACTGGGTGCCGCCCAGGGGCGCGGCGCGGGTCGTGCGGTTGCTCGACGCCGGGTCCATGTTCTCCTGGGTGCCGTTGGCGCGAGCCGGCTGGTTGGCGGTGGCCGAACCCTTGCGGCGCTCGGCCTCGTAGGCGGCCTTCTTCTGGGCGTTCCACAGCGGGGCGGGACGCTCCAGCTCGGCCTGCTTGCCGCAGGCGGTCGTGGTCAGGGCCAGGGCGGCGATGGCGAGAACGGTGAGAGGGCGGATCATCCGAGCAGTTCCTTCCAACGCGCGATCTGGGCGCGAACCTGGGCGGGAGCGGTCCCGCCATAACTCATCCGGCTGGCCGCCGAGGCGGCGGGCGTGAGCACGGTGTAGATGTCAGAGGTGATGCGCGGCTCGATCGCCTGCAAGTCGGCAAGCGCCAGTTCCGCCAGATCGACGCCCTTCGTCTCCGCCGCCTTCACGGCCGAGCCTGTCACGTGGTGGGCGTCGCGGAAAGGCATGTTCAGTTCGCGGACCAGCCAATCGGCCAGGTCCGTGGCCGTCGAGAAGCCCGCGCCGGCGGCGGCGGCCATCTTTTCGGTGTTCGGGGTCAGGTCCGACACCATGCCGGCCATGGCCAGCAAGGAAAGCTCCAGGGCGTCGAACGCCTCGAAGGTCGGGACCTTGTCCTCCTGCATGTCCTTGGAATAGGCCAGCGGCAGGCCCTTCATGACCACGGTCAGGGTGGTGAGCGAGCCCAGGATGCGGCCGACCTTGGCGCGGATCAGCTCGGCCGCGTCGGGGTTCTTCTTCTGCGGCATGATCGAGCTGCCGGTCGTGAAGGCGTCGGTCAGCTTGATGAAGCCGAACATCGGCGTCGTCCACAGCACGATCTCCTCGGCCAGGCGCGACAGGTGCGTGGCGGTGATCGAGGCGGCGGACAGGGCCTCCAGGGCGAAGTCGCGGGCCGAGACGCTGTCCAGCGAGTTGGCGGTCGGGCGGTCGAAGCCCAGGGTCGCGGCTGTCTGGTGGCGGTCGATCGGGAAGGGCGAGCCGGCCAGGGCCGCGGCGCCCAGCGGACACTCGTTCATCCGGGCGCGGGCGTCGCGGAAGCGCGAGGCGTCGCGGCCGAACATCTCGACATAGGCCATCAGGTGATGGCCGAAGGTCACCGGCTGGGCCGGCTGCAGGTGGGTGAAGCCCGGCATCAGGGCGTCGGCATGGGCCTCGGCCTGGGCGATCAGGGCGCGCTGCAGCGCCTCCAG
Organism: Caulobacter sp. P1_D6; assembly: GCF_056406095.1. Lineage (NCBI taxonomy): Bacteria > Pseudomonadati > Pseudomonadota > Alphaproteobacteria > Caulobacterales > Caulobacteraceae > Caulobacter > Caulobacter sp. P1_D6. The sequence continues at coordinate 68,140 of NZ_JBFUAW010000017.1, forward strand.
CTGGCCCGCCGAACGCTCGCAGGCCTCGCGCACCCACAGGCGGAAGTCGACGGCCACCTGGTCGTTGCGCGAGCGGGCGGTGTGCAGCCGGCCGGCCGTGGGGCCGATCAGCTCGCGCAGCCGCGCCTCGATGTTCATGTGGATGTCTTCGTATTCGTCGCGGAACGGGAAGGCCCCGGCGGTGATCTCGCCCTCGATGGCGTCCAGGCCCTTGAGGATTTCCTCGCCGTCCTCCCTTGCAATCACGCCTTGGCTGATCAACATCCGCGCATGGGCGCGGGAGCCCGCCAGGTCCTGCGCCCACAGGCGCTTGTCGAAGCCGATGCTGACATTGATCGCCTGCATCAGCTCCGCCGGCTTGGCCGAGAACCTGCCGCCCCACATGGCTTGGCCCTGGCCGTTCGCGGCGGGCTTATCAGAGGCGTTGTCGGTCATATGAGCGAATTCCAGTCGGACAGGGAAGAAGCCGCGCGCAAGCTCGGCCCGCTGAAGTGGGTGATCGGCGCCGTTCTGCTGATCGGCGTCGCGGCGGTTCTATACGTCATCGCTTCGGCTTCATTCAAACCCGCAGGCGCTCTCGACCTCAACGAATTCAAGAAAGCGTCCTTAGTAAAGCTGGACGTCCCCGCCCAGCCGCGCGCCGCGCCGGCCACGGTGTTCACCGACGGGGCCGGAAAGCCCCACACCCTGGCCGATTTCAAGGGTCAGGTCGTGGTCATGAACCTCTGGGCCACGTGGTGCGCGCCCTGCAAGGCGGAGATGCCGACCCTGGCCAAGCTGCAGGCCGCCTACGCGACCCAGCCGCTGAAGGTGCTGCCGATCAGCGTCGACCGCGACAGCGACCTCAACCTGGTCCAGGCCGAGATGGCCGCCAACCCGCCGCTGCAGGTCTGGCGCGACCCGGGCTACAAGCTGTCGTTCCAGCTGGACCCGCGCGCCGCCGGCTATCCGACCACCGTCATCTACGACAAGCAAGGCCGCGAGCGCGCCCGGATGGCGGGTCCCGCCGAGTGGGACAGCCCGGAAGCCCGCGCCCTGGTCGAGGCGCTCCTGCGCGAGCACTGACCCAAAAGCCGAGAAAGCGGAGGCTGCACGCTTAAGCATACCGATGTTTTTTGAATTGACCCCTCAACGGGTGCGTGTCCACTGTGCCGTGCAATCCTGGATTTGGGCCTGCGAACGCTACCCGGACGACTGAGATTGTTACCCGCCCGCTTGTCCGGGCATCGATAGGCTTGGGTCTAGGGAGATATCCACATGGCGACCGGCGTGGTGAAATGGTTCAACGGCACCAAGGGCTTCGGCTTCATCCAGCCCGATGACGGCGGCAAGGACGTGTTCGTCCACATCAGCGCCGTCGAGCGAGCGGGCCTGCGCAGCCTGGACGAAGGCCAGAAGGTCAGCTTCGACACCGCCGAGGAGCGCGGCAAGATCGCGGCGAACAATCTGAAGCCGCTCTAGGCTCGAACTTCGGGCGATTTCGCTCGATATGCGAATTTGAAGGGCGCTGGCTCCAACGAGCCGGCGCCCTTCTGCTATGTAGGAATCGATGACCGTCGATCCCCGTCTCCTCGAAACCGTCGCCGATCGCGCCTGGCCGGCGCGCCGGAGCGGGGCGCTGGGCGGTTGGCGGCTGAACGCCTCGGACGGCTGGTCGCTGCGCATCAACGCCTGCTGGCCGCTGGGCGAGCCCGACCGGCCGATCGACGAGGCCATCGACGCGGCCGAGGCCTTCTACGCCGCCCGGGGACTGCCCGCCCGCTTCAAGCTGTCGGACGGGGCGGTGGTCCCGGCCAACCTGTCCGAACACCTGCGCGCCCGCGGTTATCGGCCGACCCACGGCACCCTGGTGATGGTGGGCGAGGCTTCGGGGATGATCGCGGGGGCGACGGACGTGGCCGTGATCCTGTCCGACGCGCCGGACCCGGCCTTCGAGGCCGTGCTGACCGCCAGCGCCGCCGGCAACGCCGCCGAGGCCCGCGAGCGGATGGACGCCCTGGCCCGCATCCCCGCGCCGGCCCGCTTCGCGCGGCTGGACCTGGGCGGCGAGGTCGCGGCCCTGGGGGCCAGCGCCATCGACGGCGAGTGGGCGGGAATCTTCGGCATGCGCACCCTGCCGGGTCATCGCCGCAAGGGCCTGGCCAGCCGGGTCCTGGCGGCCCTGCTGCACGAGGCCCGTTCGCTCGGCGCCCGCCGCGCCTATCTGCAGGTCGAGGCCGACAACGCCCCGGCCATCGCGCTCTACAGCGGCCTGGGCTTCGTGCCGGCCTATGGCTATCGCTACTGGGTGGTCGAATAGTCGTCAGACGGCCCGCTTGATGATCGCCGCGAACAGGGCGACGCCGGCCGCGGCCAGCAGCAGCGACATGAACAGCACCGACCGGCCCAGGCGGAACGCGCCGGTCGTCTGCACATTGCGGATCGTCACCCAGTAGTCGAGCACGCCCAGCACCATGCAGGCGGTGCCCATCGCGACCAGGAACAGGCCGACCCTCTGCGGGCTTTCGGGACGCGCCAGGGCGCCCGCCTTGGCGGCGGTCTCCAGGAACTTGTAGATCGTGAAGCCGAAGCTGAGCATCGACAGCGAGGTGCGCAGCCAGGCCATCAGCGTCCGGTCCGCCGCCAGCACGGTGCGCATGGCGCCGAGATCGGCGGGCAGGGCGGGCGGGCGATGCTTGGGGCTATCGGTCATGGCGAGCTCTATTTCGGATAGAGGAAGGTGGCGATGAACCTCAGGCCCCATTCCGGTCCGACCCCGTCCTGGGCCGCATAGCCCCGCACGCCGCCGCCCAGCGACACCCGCTGGCCGCCGAACTTGTAGACCTGGCTGACCGTCAGGTTGATCGGCACGGTCCAGCCCTTGGTCTTCCAGTTGTAGGTGCTCTCGGCGTTGATCCCGAAGGTCGTCGCCTTGGGCGTGGTGTAGCTGAGGAAGGGCTGGATGAAGGTCTGGCTGACGTCGGGCCGGTCGTGGCCGCCGGCGTCGGCGAACGACCAGATGTGGTTGGCCAGCACGCCGTAGGTATAGCCGTGCTGCTGCTTGAGCACCAAGGCGGTGGGGCCCGCGCCCCACTTCTTGGTCCCCAGATCCGATTCGCCGGTCGGCCACAGGATGGCGGGGCCGACCGCCCAGACCAGGCCGTCGTGCTCGGCCTTCGGCGAGAAGAAGAAGCTCTGGGTGACGTCGCTGAACCCGAACGCCGTGTCGTCGCCGGGATAGGCGTGCTCCTTCTTCACCACCGGCACGATGGTGCGGACGATCAGGTTCCAGTCCTGGTTCAGCGAAAACGGGACCACCGGCTGGATGTTGAGCGTGTAGCGCCCGCCGTCCTCGGGGCCGTAGCAGCAGTCGTAGTTCTGCTGGAACGGCACGCTGATCAGGTTGGCGACCGGATTGGACAGCTTCTTGGCCAGCTCGGCGCTGTCGTCCTGGGCGTTGGCCAGGGCGGGGGCGAGGCAGCAGGCGAGCGTGGCGAGCTGGAGCGTCCGGCGACCGTGGCGCCGAAGAGAAGAGCGACGCTGATGCACTGTTGAGCCTCCACCGGGGCGGTACGAACCCTGGAGCGACTATCCGGTCCGCCACAGGGACGCGCCATGGTGCGGAGTCCCATTGGCGCATCGGAAATCCCCGGATAGGGCGCCGGGAGATGTGCTGGCGGGGATGGAGCGGCTTGGGTCCCCGTCGGGATCGCGAAGAATCCCAACGATCCCAATGGCCTTCAGAAAAAGCAGCGTCACCGGTCCTCGGCGCTGAAACCGCCCGTATCCTGATCTCACCTCGCCGCATGGAAAGGGCGCAAGGCCAGCGACCGATGCGGCGGCGGGGGGCGATCGAGCGGGACTGGGCTGGAGGGGGTTACTTCAGCGTGTCCGGGGACTCCTGTCGTTGGGGAGCCCGCCCGCCGTCGGCGTCGAACGGGGACAAAGCGCG